>NZ_JBQDLF010000004.1:14514-161587 GCF_052095815.1 Brachybacterium sp.
CAGCGCGCCCAGGCGTCTACCCTCGTCCCCACAGCGATCCCGGACCCGATCCGGTCGCGTGACCGAGGGGACCCTC
The DNA here is from genome assembly GCF_052095815.1 of Brachybacterium sp. Lineage (NCBI taxonomy): Bacteria > Bacillati > Actinomycetota > Actinomycetes > Micrococcales > Dermabacteraceae > Brachybacterium > Brachybacterium sp. Next base: position 14,591 of record NZ_JBQDLF010000004.1, read on the forward strand.
ATGCCCGCACCGGCTCTGTACCTCCACCTGCCCGGCACCGCGCAGGGCGCACTGGACTTCTACCACGCGGTCTTCGGCGGCGAGATCGAGGTGCACACCTTCGCGCAGTTCGAACGCACGGACGGTCCGGCTGCGTCGATCGCCCACGGTGTGCTGCGCGGGCCGGTGGACCTGTATGTCTCCGATACCGGAGAGCAGGACCGGCCGTTCCACGCCGAAGGGCTGATGGTCGCGCTGCTCGGCCATGCCGAGCCGACCACCCTGCGCACCTGGTTCGCCGCCCTCGCCGAGGGCGGGGAGGTCGTCGATCCGCTCCAGCGCCGTCCTTGGGGAGCCTCCGACGGGCAGGTCCGGGACCGCTTCGGGGTGCTGTGGCTGATCGGCTATGAGCACGCGAGCGATCCGTCGGCCCAGGCGGCGACCACCCAGGAGTGAGTCGGCGCCGAACGCCGGCGCAGGCCAGCTCACCAGCTCACCAGCTCACCAGCTCACCAGCTCACCAGCTCACCAGCTCAGAGCAGCACGATCCCCGCTCCCATGGCCGCGAGCAGAACGGCGAGGGTGAGGACCGGTGCGAGGACCGCGAGGACGATCGCAGAGATCGCCCGCGCCCGTCCGCTCCCGGCGCGGAGGCCGAGCACGGCCAGCACGATCCCGGCGAGCCCCGCGACGGTCCAGATCAGCAGAGAGGCGAAGCCCACGAGGACCGCGACCTGATACCAGAGGGGCGTGTCGGTGAAGTAGTAGCCGGACGCCGCTTCCATGGGCGCCACCGAGGCCCCGACCGCACCCATCGCAACGATGCCTCCGATCAGGGCGAGGAGCGAGAGCCCGAGCGCCCAGGATGACGCCCGGGCCGATTTCTCGGGAGCGTAGGAGGACGGTACAGCGGGGAATGCGGGGATGTTGTACGAGGTCATGCCCACAATCCTAGGAACCGTCCCCCGCGCTCTGCCACGGTGACCTCCTCCGGCCGCGCAGGGGGATACCCCCCTGCCCCGGCTCAGCGTGAGCTGTAGTTCGGCGCCTCGATGATCGCGGCCATGTCGTGCGGGTGGGATTCCTTGAGCCCGGCGGCGGTGATGCGCACGAACTGGCCGCGCTCCTTGAGCTCGGGCACGGTGTTCGCGCCGACGTAGAACATCGACTGGTGCAGGCCGCCGGTGAGCTGGTGCACGACGGAGCCGAGCTGGCCCTTGTAGGAGACCCGACCCTCGATGCCCTCGGGCACGATCTTGTCGTCGCTGGGGACGTCGGCCTGGAAGTAGCGATCCTTGGAGAAGGACTTCTTGCCGCGCGAGGACATCGCGCCCAGCGAACCCATGCCGCGGTAGGCCTTGTACTGCTTGCCGCCCACCAGCACCACTTCGCCCGGGGACTCCTCGGTGCCGGCCAGCAGCGAGCCGACCATCACGGTGTCCGCGCCGGCGACCAGGGCCTTGGCGATGTCTCCGGAGTACTGCAGGCCGCCGTCGCCGATCAGCGGGACGCCGGCGGGGCCGCAGGCCTTGGAGGCCTCATAGATCGCCGTGACCTGCGGGACGCCGACACCGGCGACGACGCGGGTGGTGCAGATGGAGCCCGGGCCCACGCCGACCTTGACCGCGTCGGCACCGGCGTCGACCAGAGCCTGTGCCCCGGCGCGGGTGGCGACGTTGCCGCCGATCACCTGGACGTCGGCGAAGTACGGGTCGTTCTTGATGGTGCGGATCATCTCCAGCGCCAGGCGGGCGTGTCCGTTGGCGGTGTCGACGACGAGGACGTCCACCCCGGCCTCGCGCAGCGCACCGGCGCGCTCGAGGGAGTCACCGAAGAAGCCCACGCCCGCGCCGACCAGGAGCCGGCCCTGGCCGTCCTTGGAAGCGTCGGGGAACTGCTCGGACTTCACGAAGTCCTTCACGGTGATCAGGCCCGTGAGACGGCCGTCGGCATCGACCAGAGGCAGCCGCTCGCGCTTGTTCTTGCGCAGCATGGCGGTGGCCTGCTCCGGGGTGACGTCCTCGGGCGCGGTGAAGAGCTCGGTGGTCATGACGTCGCCGACCTTGGTGGCGGCCCACTCGGCGACGGGGATGAAGCGCAGGTCGCGGTTGGTGCAGATGCCCAGCAGGCGCAGGTCCGCATCCACCACGGGCAGGCCGGAGACCCGGAACTGCCCGCACACCGCGTCGAAGTCCTCGAGGGTGGCGTCGGGGCCGATGGTGACCGGGTTGGTGATGCGGCCGGTCTGGGTGCGCTTGACCAGATCCACCTGATGGGCCTGGTCCTCGATGGAGAGGTTGCGGTGGAGGATGCCGATGCCGCCGTGGCGGGCCATCGCGATCGCCATCCGGGACTCGGTGACGGTGTCCATCGCCGCACTCGCCAAGGGGATCTTCAGGGAGATCTCCCGCGTGAGGCGACTGGAGGTGTCCGCCTCCGAGGGGATCACATCCGTCTCCCCCGGGAGAAGCAGAACGTCGTCGTAGGTGAGTCCGATGAAACCGAAGGGATCCGCGCTCGTCATGCCCCGATGGTAGCGGCGCGGGCGCCCGTCGCGCTGTCTCGCCCACCACAGGCAGGACCAACATCTCGCTCCTTGACCTGCGCCGATGTTGGCGGTGGGCGGGATCACGCAGGCAGGAGCAGGAGCGAGCGATCGATCACCTCCCGAGGTCCCGGCTCTGTGATCTCGGGCGAGCTGGTCTCGTGATGTTCGACGGATGTTCACCCCGGAGCCCTTGACGGCCTACAGTGGCGGCGGCCCTGTCGGGGAGTCCGAGCGCCAGCACGTGCGCGGCCCCTCCCCCATCCTCCTCATCCCCGGGAACTCGACGATGCCTGGCACGCCCGCTCAGAAGACCACTGATGCCCCTCCCTCCACGGGCTTCCTCGGCCCCGACCGCAACTGGCACCTCGGCGCCGGTCTGATGACGGCGGCGACCGTTGTCGCCTTCACCATCTGGGCATTCGCCCACACCGGCACCGGGACCAACGCCTTCCTGCTGATCCTGGCGGTCGCCTTCGGACTGTTCATGGCGTTCAACATCGGCGGCAACGACGTCGCCAACTCCTTCGGCACCAGCGTCGGGGCGGGCACGCTCACGATGAAGCAGGCGCTCGTGGTCGCCGCCGTCTTCGAGGTCTCCGGCGCGGTCCTCGCGGGCGGCTCGGTCACCGAGACCGTGCGCAGCGGCATCGTCGACATCAGCGCCATGCACATGGACCCGCTGTCCTTCGCCTTCATCATGATGGCCGCCCTGCTGGGCGCGGCCGTGTGGCTGCTGCTCGCCACCAGGATGGGCTGGCCGGTCTCGACCACCCACGCGATCATCGGCGGCATCGTGGGCGCCGCCGTCACCACCGGCATCGTCACCGGCACCGGCGGCTTCGAGATGGTGCAGTGGAGCGAGATCGGGAAGATCGCCATCTCCTGGATCCTCTCGCCGCTGCTCGGCGGCGTGTCTGCGTACCTGTTGTTCGGAGCGATCAAGCGCCACATCCTGGCGCCCGCCGCGCGAGCCATCGCCCTGGGATCACGCGGGTTCGACGACGCCGAGGACGACGACGACGAGGACGACGACGACGAGGACGACGAGGACTCGGAGGACGGTCCCAGCCGCCACGTGCCCGGCTACGAGCGAGTCTCCGAACTCCAGCAGAGCGCCTTCGCCGAGTCCGCAGCGTTGGATCTCACCCCCGGCGGGCCGGGCGCGGAGCTCGCTGAGCACGCCTCGCATCTGTCCAAGAAGGAGCGCAAGGCGGCCCGCAAGGTCGAGCGACGCGCTGCCTACCACGCACTGGAGAAGCGGGTCCCCCCACTCGCAGCGGCTGCCGCTGTGCTGCTCGCGGCGATGCTCGTGTTCAAGGGTCTGAAGAACGTGGGCCTGGACATCTCGGCCGGCAGCGGGGTGCTGCTGCTCGTGATGCTCGCCCTGGGCGTCTGGATGGCCACGACCGTCTTCGCCCGCGCTCTGAAGAAGCAGTCGATCTCGCGGGCGACCTTCATCATGTTCAGCTGGATGCAGGTCTTCACCGCGTGCGCCTTCGCCTTCAGCCACGGCGCCAACGACATCGCCAACGCCATCGGCCCCTTCGTGGCCGTCCTCGACGTGCTGCGCACCGGGGTGATCTCGCAGGAGGCCGCGGTCCCCACAGCGGCGCTGATCGCCTTCGGCATCGCCCTGGTCTCCGGGCTCTGGTTCGTGGGACGCAAGGTGATCCACACCGTAGGCACCGGGCTCACCGCGATGCACCCCTCCTCAGGATTCGCCGCCGAGCTCGCCGCAGCCACCGTGGTGCTCTTGGCCTCGGTGCTGGGCTTGCCTGTCTCCTCCACGCACATCCTGATCGGCGCCGTGCTCGGCGTCGGGATGGTGAACCACGCGGCCAACTGGAAGCTGATGCGGCCGATCTTCCTGGCCTGGATCATCACCCTTCCGGCCGCCGCCGGCATCGGCGCCGTGGTGGTCCTGCTCCTGCGCGCGATCTTCTGAGCGAGGCTCAGGGCCTCGGGTCCGCGTCGCGGGCCTGCTCCTTGCCGCCGAGCACCCGGCGCACCCGATCGAACTCGGCCTGGAATGCGGCATCGTCGTGCTCGTATTCCTCGCGCCAGGGCATGCCGAGGCGGTCCGCGAGCTCGCGGTGAGAGCGGGCCCGACGTACCCGACGGTTCTCCCGCACCAGCTCGGCCCTGGGCGGGGCGGGCCGCAGGCCGGCCGCCGCCTGCAGGACGCGCAGACCGTCGAACGAGGCGGCGTCCCAGCCCACTTCGGGGATCACCCACTGCTGCACGGGCTGACCTACTCCGCCCGGTGTGCGGATCCCGATCAGGGCCATTCCGCCGCGTTCCGCCTCCCCCACCGCATGATCGACCTGTGAGACCGGTGCCCGCTGGATGATGCGCAGGCCCTTGCGCAGGGCGACGCTCCCCTGGTCCTCGTCCAGCAGCACCACACGCTGCGTCAGCAGCAGCGGCACCAGTGCCCACAGCGCGAACAGCACCCACAGCATCGCGGCGCCGAGCAGCAGCTGCACCCAGGCAGGGGCGAGGAGCTGTTCGAGCAGGCCATCCTGCCCGTCGCGCAGCCGGGAGTAGCGCCATTGCTGGATCCCGGCCCCCGCGAAGGGACTCAGCAGCAGCGAGACCAGCGGCAGGCCGATGAGGGCACCCGGCGTATAGCGTGCCCGCACAGTCGGACCGACGATCACTGCACCTGCCCGGGTGCGCCGCGGTGAAGGATCCGGATCGGCGGGCTCGGGGAAGCGGGGGACGGTCACTGCCCCAGGGTACGAGACCCCGCCGGAAGCACCTGGGAGCTGTGGAAGTCCCGCTGCGCGCCGGTGAACGGATCGAGGAAGCGGAGGCGGCGCGCCAGCAGCTGCAAGGGCAGCTGCTCAGGCCAGACCTGTGAGGACGGCTGAGGCCTCTGGGCTGGCCAGTAGAGGTCCTCCCCAAGGATCGGTGCACCGCGCGAGGCGAGCTGGATGCGCAGCTGATGGGTGCGTCCGGTGCGCGGCCGCAGGAGCACCCTCAGCACTCCGTCGGCCTCCCCTGTCTCTGCGCCGAGCACCTCGACGTCGCTCTCAGCATTGATCTCACCAGGCAGAACCTGCGCGGTCAGCTCGCCGCGTCGCTTGACCAGATGATCCTGCAGCCGGCAGCTCTCCCCGGGCAGGATCGGCAGGGACGACGAGATCGAGGGAAGGATCCGCGCTTCGTACTCCTTGTCCACCTCCGTGCGGGCGAACAGCTGCTGATATCCGGCGCGTTCCTCAGGGCGGATCCCGAAGGCGAGCACCCCGGCCGTGCGCCGGTCCAGCCGGTGAAGCGGAACCAGCGTCTCGATACCGGTCTGGCGGCGCAGCCTCACCAGCGCACTGGCCAGGATGTGCGCGCCGCGGGGCATGGTGGCCATGTCGTGGGGTTTGTCGAGGACCAGCAGGTGCGCATCCTGGTGCAGGATCTTCACCTCGATCGGGGGGACCTGCTCGGGGCGCAGCTCGCGATGGAACCACAGCTCGTCCCCGGGGCTGAGGGCGTCCTGCGGACCCCATGCCCTGCCCTCGGAGTCGACGATCTCTCCGGCGGCGAACCGAGCGGGAAGCGGGGTAGCCTCCGGATCGCCGAGCGCCGGGAATCGTCTGCTGAGCGCCTCGAGAGCGGGACCAGCTGAGGTCCCGTCCTGTGGCACCCGCCAGCGCACGGCGTCCAGGCCCTCGCGCTGCGGGAGCGGAGGCGGGCGTCGACGGGCGCGCCTCCGTGCCGCGCGCCCGGGCCGGACAGCAGCCTCAGCCGGCGCTCCAGTACTGAGGTCGTGGCCGGAGCCGGATCCGGCGTCGGCTCCGGAGCCGGTTCCAGAACTGGCTCCCGGGCCTGGCCCTTCGGAGACTGCGTTCACAGCCCCCACACGATGAAGGTCAGCACGTTGTGGCCGATGTAGAACAGCAGCAGCGCCAGGAGCAGCGGGTTGGGATGGCGATCCACGAAGGTCATCGCCTGCGGCGCCTGGCGTATCAGCTCAGCGGGGGTGATGGCGTCGATGTGCACGATGTCCACTCCAGCCTCCCGCGCACGGTGGAGCGTCATCGCCTGGGCCCGCTGACCGAACAAGCGGCTTGTGACCGCAAGGATCCGGCGCCCCTGCGGATCCAGGATGTAGACACCGTCGTAGGCGGTCTCGGGCGCATCGAGCGCTTCCGCTGCGCTCGCACCGCGATCGATGTCACGCGCCGCGATGACCTGCCCGACCTCGTCCCAGCTGGTCTTCCGCGTACGCCGGAACAGGCTCCGCAGCTCGAAGCCGTCCTCATCGATCTGCAGCCAGGAGGTGATCACCCGCAGCACCGCCACGGTCACCGTCACGGCGATCAGCACCCAGATCAGCAGCGGCAGGGTGAACACGAGATCGTGCATCAGCTCAGGGTGGTTCCAGAGCCTCTGGCCGACGAAGCTGATGATGACCAGGAACTCGAGCACCACCAGGAACACGAAGCCCACCACGAGGGAACCGATCACCACAGAGGCGGGGGGCCCGTAGGTGCGGGTGGGGAGGTCTCCATCCTGCGCCGGGATCGCGACATCCGGTGTACTGATCACCACTTCTCCTCCGACCGTCGCCCTGGTTGTGATTCAGCCCATCTTACGTCCAGGAGACATGGTTCAGACGCGGCTCGCCACACCTCGGACGCGCCGCAGTCCCCGTACCTCACCAGCAACGATGACCCATCCCAACATTCACATGCGGGGGCGGTCGCCGCGATGGAGGTCTTCCGATCTCGGCCGATGTCACGCGGCCCGGCATGCAGAACGGGCCCGGCATGCAGAACGGGCGGGTGGCCCGGGTCTCCCCGGATCACCCGCCCGTTCGGTGCGAGCTGATCAGCTGATCAGTCGATGCTCTGTCGAGCGGTCACTCGTCCTCGTCGTCGCGCTTGTCGATGATGAGGGTTTCGGTGGTCAGCACCATGGCCGCGATCGAGGCGGCGTTCCGCAGGGCGGAGCGCGTGACCTTGACGGGGTCGATGATGCCGGCTGCCACCAGGTCGACGTACTCGCCGGTCGCGGCGTTCAGGCCGGTGCCGAGAGCGGCCTCCCGGACCTTCTCGACCACGACGTAGCCCTCGAGGCCGGCGTTCTCGGCGATCCAGCGCAGCGGCTCGACGACGGCGCGGGCGACGGCGCGCACGCCGACAGCCTCATCGCCCTCGAGGCCGAGGCCGTCCTCAAGGATGGAGGACGCCTGGACGATGGCGCTTCCGCCACCGGAGACGATGCCCTCCTCGATCGCAGCGCGGGTCGCGGAGACCGCGTCCTCGATGCGCATCTTCTTCTCCTTGAGCTCCACCTCGGTGTGAGCCCCGACCTTGATCACGGCGACACCGCCGGCCAGCTTCGCGAGACGCTCCTGGAGCTTCTCACGATCCCAGTCGGAGTCGGTGTTCTCGATCTCGGCGCGGATCTGCGCGACCCGATCGGCGACGGCCTGGTCATCGCCAGCGCCGCCCACGATGGTGGTCGAATCCTTGGTGACGACGATGCGGCCGGCCTGGCCGAGCACCTCGGTGCCGACGGTCTTGAGATCCAGACCGAGGTCAGAGGTGACCACCTGGGCGCCGGTGAGCACCGCGATGTCCTGCAGCATCGCCTTGCGGCGATCGCCGAACGCGGGAGCCTTGACCGCTGCACCCTTGAAGGTGCCACGGATCTTGTTGACGACCAGCGTGGACAGGGCCTCGCCGTCGACGTCCTCCGCGATGATGAACAGCGGCTTGCCACCCTCGACGACCTTCTCCAGCAGCGGCAGGATGTCCGCCACGGCCGAGATCTTGCCCTGGTGCAGCAGCACCTGGGCGTCCTCGAGGACGGTCTCCTGGCGGTCTGCGTCGGTGACGAAGTGCGGGGAGATGTAGCCCTTGTCGAACTGCATGCCCTCGGTGAAGTCGAGCTCCATCGCCGTGGTGGAGGACTCCTCCACGGTGATGACGCCGTCCTTGCCGACCTTGTCGAACGCCTCGGCGAGCAGGTCGCCGATCTCGGTGTCCTGGCTCGAGACGGAGGCGACGGAGGCGATCTGGGCCTTCCCGTCGACCGGCGTGGCGATCTCGCCGAGCTTCTCGGAGAGCGCCTCGACGGCCTTCTCGATGCCGCGCTTCAGCGCTGCCGGGGCAGCGCCGGAGGTGACGTTGCGCAGACCTTCGTGCACGATGGCCTGGGCGAGGACGGTGGCGGTGGTGGTGCCGTCGCCGGCCACGTCGTTGGTCTTGGTCGCGACCTCCTTGGTGAGCTGAGCGCCGAGGTTCTCGTAGGGATCCTCGAGCTCGATCTCACGGGCGATGGTCACGCCGTCGTTCGTGATGGTGGGTGCGCCCCACTTCTTGTCGAGGACGACGTTGCGGCCGCGGGGGCCGAGCGTCACCTTGACGGTGTTGGCGAGCTTGTCGACGCCACGCTCGAGGGCGCGCCGGGCGTCCTCGTTGTAGATAATCTCCTTGGCCATAAAGCTCAGTCCGCTCAGTTCTCGATGATTGCGAGGATGTCGCGGGCGCCGAGGACGAGGAACTCCTCGCCGCCGTACTTCAGCTCGGTGCCGCCGTACTTGGAGAAGACGACCTTGTCGCCGACCTTGACGTCCATCGGGACGCGCTGACCGTTATCGTCGAAGCGGCCGGCGCCGATGGCGACGACCTCGCCCTCCTGGGGCTTCTCCTTCGCGGTGTCCGGGATGACCAGGCCGGAGGCGGTGGTCTGCTCCGCCTCGAGCGGCTTGACGACGACGCGATCCTCGAGGGGCTTGATGGAGACCGACATGCGGCTCACTCCTTCATGAAGAGATGACTCTGCTTGAGTTCTGGGTGGTGGGGATCCGTTCCCGATCGTCGTCGCGGTGCCGACCGGGGGAAGATCCCTCTGCGGCAGTCTCTGGCACTCTCGGCCGTCGACTGCCAACGAGCCCCACTGTAGAACCCTCGCTGGCACTCATGCAAGACGAGTGCTAGAACGATGTCGTCCCGCGGCCCGGTTTCGGCTCTATCCCAGCTTCGGCCGCAGGGTCCTTGCCCGCGCCTCACCCCGGACCGAGCCGGCGATTCCGCCGAGGATCGTGGCCGCCGCAGGCAGGGCCAGCGCCCACACGGCCCACCACCCGACGTCCAGCTTCTCGTTCCGCCATGGGCCGAAGGCGTCCCACGGGAAGGTGTCCTTCGGATCGATCAGGAGTGCCACCAGGAACGGCAGGAAGAACAGCAGGCTGGAGATCACCGAGCCGAAGCGCGCTGCCGTCACCCGAGTCCGGCGAGCGGGCGTGGCGTCGGCGACGGTGCGCATCCCCGGCTGCACCAGTTCGGACTGATCGATCGGGGCGAGCCATCCGGTCCAGTACGACAGCGGCAGGACGGCGATCAGCACCAGCACCGTCGGCCCCGGCCAGAGCGGCGGGAGCTCCGCGGACCGACCGAGGATTCCCGGCAGGTCGACCCCACCGGCTCCGAGGAACCACAGCAGGAGCCAGCCGAGGACCACCAGGCTCAGCGCCCACAGGATCGCCGTGGACCCCATCAGCGCCCGTCGCGCGCCGGGACGCGCATCCCGCTCATCGATCTCTCGGAAGAACGTCGAGTGGGCCCGTCGCCAGCGGCGCTGGTAGTCCTGATGGCGGGCCACCTCCGCGTCCTCGACGGGATCAGGCCGCTCCCCCGGAGGAACCCAGTCTTGCCGGAGCAGCTTGAGCCCCTTGGTGATCGCAGCGGTCAGCACGACCCGGGAGGAGAGCACGCGCAGGGGCAGCAGGCGATCGAGGGTCTCGCGCGGGATCGACCGGATCACTCCGACCAGGCGCCCCATCTCGCCGAGGCCCGGTGCGCGAGGTCTGGTCTCGAGCTCCGAGGCGGCGAAGAGGCCCTCCCCCTCGTGCGTTTCGAGACTCTTCGCCAGGGCCGCATATCCCTCAGCAGCAGCCGTGTCGAGATCGGAACGGGCGAGGACTTCACGCAGCGCCACGATCCAGGAGCGGGCGGCACGATGGTCGATGCCGATCAGCTCGGTGCGGATCCTGAGGGTCCGCAGCCGACCCAGCGTCTCCTCGAGGAGGTCGAGCACGACAGTGCCCGCCTCGCGGGCCCAGCGCACGGCGTGCGGGGCCGGCAGGATGGCACTGAGCTCCTCCTCGGTGAATTCCCGGGACTCGAAGCGGCTCATCGCGTCCTCGAGGCGTTCCAGGTCCCGATCGGTCTCGATGCCTTCGAGGCGCGGGATCACGTATCCGGCCTTCCCGAAGACCTCCCGGGCCTCGTCGAGGGTCGCCTGGACCACGGCGAGCCGGCGCACGCTCGAGCGACGCACTCCCAGGGCGAGGAGCAGCTGTCCGAGCGCCACCCAGAGGAAGGTCTCGTCCAGGAGCGCGCGGACCCAGCGGGGCAGCCGTCCGCCGCCGCCGGGCCCCCGCTCCGAGAGCCGAGCCAGGAACCGCTCCAGCAGCCAGTCGCGCATGGGTGGGGCCCTCTCCTGTCAGCGGGTCATGTCGGCGGGTCGTGTCGGCAGGACGAGCACCAGGTCACACACTTTTTGTGAGGCTGGCAACTTGTGCGGTCGGAGTGAATGCGGAGCCGCCCGGCCGCGCGTTATAACAGAAGTATCGATGACGTCGAGGCACCTGCGATCCAGGGCCCGGCCGATCACCTCACTCCGAACCGAAGGGGACCCCGATCATGACTTTCCTCCGCTCTCTCAGCTCCGCACTGAGCCGACTCTCCGAACGCATGCAGGGACAGGACGTCGAGCGCCACAACGCCGTGCCGAACAACCGCCTCGGCGGGGACTACACCGCAGTGGCACGCGCTCGCTCCAGCCAGGGCATCAGCCCTCTCGGCATGGGTCGCTGACGCCACCCGAGCATCTTCACGAAGCCCCTGCAGAACTCGTCTGCAGGGGCTTTTTCGTGTCCGGATGCTGGTTCATCCCCGGGGCCGATGCTGACTCCGCTCCCGGGTCAGGTCGGGTCCGTCCGGATGCTCCGCCTCAGCGCCCTGCAGCCTCAGCGCCCTGCAGCCTCAGCGCCCTGCAGCCTCCACGATCTGCGCGACCTGCTCGGGACTGAAGCGGTAGACGGGGACCTCGGCGTCTTCTGCGGTATCCCCCAGGTTCGGGAACACAGAGCTGAACACCCGCGGCGCACCCTGGCCGAGCTCGACCACGCTCGCGCCGGACAGCGCCAGCGCCTTCTCGCTGGCAGCTGCGGTGACGGGGTCCACCACATTGGTGATCCCCGGGGCAACGTGGACCGGGATCCCGGCGATCGCCCCGTTCATCTCGTGGTGGTAGTGGCCGGAGAGCACGATGCGCACGTCCGTCCCCTCGAGCACGGCGGCGAGCTCGTCGAGCCCGTCGAGGTCCAGTCCGCGCAGCAGGGTGGTCGCTCCCACGAGCGGGGGATGATGGATCGCGAGCACCGTCCCGGCGGCGACGGGCTCGGCCAGCACGTCCCGCAGCCACTGGAGCTGTGCCGGCTCGAGGTGTCCGTAGCCGGCCCCGGGGACGCTCGAATCCAGCACCACCACGCGGCCGCCCCCGCCCACCTGCACCACCCGGTCCTGGCGGGAGGCGAGGTGCTGACCGGGGTCGATCTCCTCGCTGTAGACGCTGGAGACGTCATGGTTGCCCATCACGACGACCAGCGGCGCCCCGAGCGACGCCGCGAAAGGATCGAGGATCTCGTGCAGCAGGCGGTAGCTCTCCGCGGTGCCGTCCTCGGAGGCGTCCCCGGTGTGGACCACCACATCGATGTCGCGCAAGCCCTCGAGGCGGGTCAGCACGCCGGCCAGGGCGGCGGTGGTGTCGATGCGGTCGTAATGGCGGGCCGACGGATCGCCGTAGAGATGGGTGTCGGTCAGGTGCAGGATGCGCATGGGGGCACCGTAGCCATCGCGGGTGTCCGGCAGGTGAAGCCCGCGAAGTGCGCCGACGGGCGCCTCCTGCTGGCCGAACTCAGCCCAGGGCCTGCTGGCCGGACTCAGCCCAGCGCGCCGACCCATTCGCTCTCGCCGTCGTCGAAGACCTGGTGCTTCCAGATCGGGACCCGCTGCTTGACGGTGTCGACCAGCTCGTCGCAGGCGACAAAGGCCTGCTTGCGATGCGGTGCGGCGACGGCGCAGACGAGCGCGGAGTCGCCGATCTCGAGCGGACCGAACCGGTGGGCGACGGCGATGAGAATATCGGGATAACGCTCTGCGATCTCCCGGGCGACCTGGGCGATCACCTCCCCGGCGGTGGGATGGGCGGAGTACTCCAAGCGCTCGACGCCCCGCCCGCCGTCGTGGTCGCGCACCACTCCATCGAAGGTGACCACGGCGCCGCAGCGTGGATCGGTCACCGCCTGGATCATCTGAGCCACCGTGATCTCGTCCCGGCGGACCTCGGCGAGCCGGGCCCGTTCTGCGCCGTCGCCCATCGCGGGATCCCCAGCGATGCGGAGCTGCTCCGCCGCAATGCCGGAAGGCGCGGCGCCGAAGGGCGCAGTGCCAAAGGGTGTGGTGCCGGAGGGTGCGGCTCCGGAGGATGCAGTGCCGAAGGGCGTGGTGCCACGGGTCGGGTCCGCGGTGGTTCCGGTAGGTCCAGTGCTTCCAGTGGTCCCGGTAGGTCCAGTGCCGTTCATGCGTGGTCGCCTCCGTCGCGCTGTTCCAGCAGATGGTCGAGTATCGGGTCGAGCACCTCGATTCCGTCGCGCACTCCCCCGCGGGAACCGGGAAGGTTCACCACGAAGCTGCGCCCGGCCATGCCGGCCAGTCCGCGGCTGAGCAGCGCGGTCGGGATCTTCCGGGCTCCGAGCCGGCGCACCGCCTCGAGGATGCCGGGCATCTCGCGCTCGATCAGCGGGGCGGTCTGCTCGGGGGTGACGTCGGTAGGGCTGATGCCGGTGCCGCCGGAGGTGACGACGATGTCGATCCCCTCCGCGATCGCCTCGGCGAGGGCGGCTCCGACCTCGGGTCCGTCGCTGACGATGCGCGCTTGGACCTGCTGGAGGCCTCGCTCGCTGAGCCATTGCACCAGCAGCGGGCCGGTGCGGTCCTCATAGGTGCCGTCGGCTGCCCGGGTGGACGCGATGATCACCCGGGCGCTGCCCTTCAGCAGCGGCGCGGGCGCCGAATCCTCGCGCACGGTGCAGTCCTCATCGGTGCGACGGGCCGGGATGTGCTTCACCATCAGCGGTCCGCCCCCGGTCCCGCAGGCAGCCCCGGGCGTCCTGCCGTCCCGTCCTGCCCCGCGGGTTCCGGGCGCGCCGCCGACTCACGCGTCCAGTCACCGCTCTTGCCGCCGGACTTCGCGAGCACCTGGATGCCCTCGATGGTCGCGAGATGGTCCACGGCCTTGATCATGTCGTAGACGGTCAGCGCGGCCACCGTGGCAGCGGTCAGCGCCTCCATCTCGACCCCGGTGACGCCCTTGGTGCGCACCCGCGCGGTGATCTCCACCCGGTCCTCGCGAGGCACCAGGTCCAGCTCCACTCCGGACAGCGGCAGCGGATGGCACAGCGGGATCAGCTCCGGGGTGCGCTTGGCGCCCATGATCCCGGCGATCCGAGCCGTGGCCAGGGCCTCGCCCTTGGGCAGGTTCCCCTCGGCGATGCGGGCGACCACGTCGGGCCGAGTGCGCAGCACGGCTCGGGCGCTCGCCTCTCGGGAGGTGACAGCCTTGTCGGTCACGTCGACCATGTGGGCGGAGCCGTCCGCACGCACATGGGACAGGTCACCGGTGGTGCCGTCGGCAGCGACGTCGTTCATGAGTCTCCTCCAGGGATCAGCAGGGTCTCGAGCTGGTCGCCGTCACGCACGGTCTTGGTACCGCGCGGGACCAGCACCAACGCATCAGCAGCCGCATAGCCGCCGATCAGGTGGGAGGAGGCACCGCCCACCAGGCGCACCCGGCCCGAAGGCAGCACCCGGGCCCGACGGTACTGATCCACCGCAGGCGGCGAGGACTCCTCGGCCTCGAGCTGCACCGCCAGCTGCAGCCGACGACGAGCGGGTGCGCCGAGGGCCGGCCGGGCGATCAGCTCGCAGCTCAGCAGCGCGGAGACGGGATTGCCGGGGAAGGCCAGCCAGGGGACCCGGCGCCCGTCCACGTCCAGGAAGCCGATGCCCTGGGGGCCGCCCGGCTGCAGGGCGACCTTCGGGAAGGCGAGGGTGACGCCGTCGCGCCCGGCCGCGTGGCGGACCACCTCGAAGGCGCCCATGCTCACCCCGCCGCTGGTGACCACGAGATCGATGTTCAGTGCCCGGATCTCCCGGCGCAGATGCGTGAGCAGGGCGTCGGCATCGTCGGGCACCGCACCGACGTGCACCACCTCGGCTCCCGCGTCGGTGAGGGCGGCTGCCAGCCCGGGACCGTTGGCGTCGAAGACGCCGCCGGGGGCGGGCGCTCCGCTGTTCCGGGGGTCCCGGGACTGCACCTCGGTGCCGGTCGAGAGCACCATCGTGCGCAGCGGGACGTCGACCTCGACGTCCCCCACCCCGCAGGCGGCGAGGTGGGCGATCCGGGCCGGGGTGAGCAGGCGGCCCTCGCGCAGCACGGTGTCCCCGCGGCGGGTGTCGGAGCCGCGACGGCGCACGAACCGGCCGGTCATGATGGAGGAGGGGGTGAGCGTGATCGTCGCGGCCGGGTTCTGAGCAGGCACACTCTCGGCAGCTGCGAAGCGCCCCTCGGCGCTCTCCTCGACGGGGATCACCAGCTCCGCGCCCGCCGGGATGGGTGCACCGGTCATGATCGCTCGCGCGGTGCCGGGTGCGAGCACGGCGGGCTCGTCCCCAGCGGCGATCGTCGGCCCCAGCGGGAGCGTCACGCGCACGCCAGGCCCCTCGAGGTCACCCGCTGCAAGGGCGAAGCCATCCATCTGAGAATTGTCGTGACCGGGGACGTCCACCAGCGCACGTCGCTCCGAGACGGCGACCCGCCCCACCGCGCGGCCGTCCAGAGGGATCACCTCGGTGGTGCGGATGCTGCCGAGCAGGGCGACGGCATCGGCCACATGATCGGCCAGGGGGATCCGTTGGGCACCGGACATCTGCACTCGCTCCCGTCTGCACGTTCGGGCGTCTCCGTGACGCCTCACCAGTATGGCGCGCCGGGTCCAGCCCCGGCGCCGCGGAGGTCGCCACGGCGCCCGTGCCGACCGGACCGCACCGCCCCTGCGACCGGTGTGCGTCCGAGGTCCCTGCCCCCCGCGCCGGTGCGCCCCCTATCCTGGAGCGACATCCCGGCGTCGCCGGGCCCGGACGGAAAGGGGTGAGCAGATGGCATCGCGCCGCATCTCGCTGGGGATGCCGACACCACGCAGGACCGACGAGACCGCGTCCGAGCTGCCCGACACCTCGGACCGTCCTGACACGCCTGCTCTCGCCGACCGGTTCGGCCGGGAGGCGACGGACCTCCGCCTCTCGCTCACGGATTTCTGCAACCTGCGCTGCACCTACTGCATGCCCGCGTCCGGGATGACGTTCCTGAAGAAGGATCAGCTGCTGAGCGTGGACGAGGTGGTGCGCCTGGTGCGGATCGGGGTGGAGCGCCTGGGCATCGACCAGGTGCGCTTCACCGGCGGCGAGCCGCTGACCCGCCCCGATCTCGAGCAGATCATCGCGGGCGTCGCCGCGCTCCCCCAGCGCCCGGACATCTCGCTGACCACCAATGCGATCGGCCTGGACCATCGCGCCGCACCACTGCGCGAAGCGGGGCTGGACCGGATCAACGTCTCCCTCGACTCCGTGGTGTCCGAGACCTTCGAGCGGCTGACCCGACGCCCGCTGCTGCACCGGGTGCTGGACGGGATCGAGGGTGCCCGGCAGGCCGGGCTCGACCCGATCAAGGTCAATGCTGTCCTCCTGCCCGGCGTCAACGACCATGAGCTGCCTGATCTGCTGGACTGGTGCCTGGACCGGGATCTGCAGCTGCGCGTGATCGAGCAGATGCCGCTGGATGCGGACCACATCTGGGACCGCAGCTCGATGCTCACCGCCGGCGACATGCAGGCACTGCTGGCCCCCCGCTACGTCCTCACCCCGGTGGCCGAGGCCCGGAACGGTGCACCGGCGGAGCTGTTCGAGGTCGAGGACCGCGCCACCGGTCGCCATCGCGGACGGGTCGGCATCATCGCCTCGGTCACCCGGCCCTTCTGCGCCGACTGCCGACGCACCCGCCTCACCGCCGAGGGCCGGGTACGCACCTGCCTGTTCTCCCGTGAGGAGACGGATCTGCGCGGCGCGCTGCGCTCCGGGGCCGAGGACGAGACCATCGCCGAGATCTGGCGCGCCGCCCAGTGGGGCAAGAAGGCCGGTCACGGCATGGACCGCGAGGACTTCGTGCAGCCGGAGCGCCCGATGAGCGCGATCGGCGGCTGAGAGAGGACGAGATGACCAGCATCGACATCACCACCGAGGGAACCACCGGCGGGACCACCGAGGGCTCCCCCGCCACCGCACCGCGCATCGCCGTGCGGCTGTTCGCGGGGGCCGCCGCCGAATACGGGGCCGACGCCACGACCGTCCGGGCGGCGACCGTGCAGGACGCCGTGGACGCGCTGCTGGCAGATGCCTCCGCGGAGGCTGCCCGCGTGATCGGCCGCTCGAGCTTCCTGATCAACGCCGTGGCCTGCACGGACCGCACCCAGGTTCTCGCTGGCGGCGACCGGATGGATGTGCTCCCGCCCTTCGCCGGAGGGTGAACCCTCTCGCGGCGCACTCCGAGCGCGACCTTGCAGTCACTCTGGCGGCGCAGTCACTCCGGCAGCGTCACCGCGATCCCGCTGCCCTCCACTGCGCCGAAGCCGCCGCGCAGCGAGCGCACGGAGATGCCCCTCCCCGCCAGCACCTGCTGCGCGCTCGCCGAACGTGAGCCGGCCGCGCAGTAGAGCACGGTGCCCTCAAGCGCCGCTGACGCGCTCGACGAGTCCGTCGGTCCGTGCTGCGCGAGCAGCTCGGCCATCGGCACGTGCTCGGCGCCGCGCACCATCCCGCCGGCCAGTTCATGAGCCTCCCGGATGTCGATCACCCGCACCCCGGCGGCCAGCAGCGCCGGCAGCTCGGCGACGGTGAGCTCATCGGTCGCGGGCCCCGTCGGCCCCGGCAGCCCGCAGGTCACCATCACGTCCTCGACCTCGCTCACCGCGAGGCGCTGCGGGTCCCGGGCCAGCGGCAGCTCGTCCCAGCGGGCGCGGAGCGCGTCATAGAGGGCGAGGCGGCCGAAGAGCACGTCCCCGAGGCCGGCCAGGACCTTGACCGCCTCCATCGCCATGGTCGCGCCGATCACCCCGCACAGCATCCCGAGCACTCCGGCCTCGGAGCAGCTGGGGACCTCCCCGGGCCGGGGCGGGACCGGGTGCACGTCGCGGTATGTCACCCCGCGGCCGCTCGCTCCCCAGAACACGCTGACCTGTCCGGAGAACGCCAGGATCGATCCCCACACCAGGGGGAGGTCGAGGATCTCGCACGCGTCGGAGGCCATATAGCGGGTGGGGAAGTTATCGGTGCCATCGAGCACGAGATGGTGGCCGGAGAGCTTCTCGAGCGCATTGGCGGGGGTGACCGTCTCGACCTCCGCCCGCACGGAGATCTCCGGGTTCAGCGCCTGCAGCCGTTCTGCCGCGGCGATCGCCTTGGAGCGGCCCACGTCCGCATCGCCGAAGAGCACCTGCCGGTGCAGGTTGGTCGTGTCAACGGTATCCGGATCGAACACCGTGATCTCCCCGATCCCGGCCGCGGCCAGATAGGAGAGCACCGGCGCTCCGAGGCCGCCGGCGCCAATCACCGCGACCCGTGAGGCGGCAAGCCGCCGCTGCCCGAGGGCGCCCAGCTGCGGCAGGCGCATCTGGCGGAGGTAGCGCTCCGGGAGCCCCGCCGCCACCTCCGCAGCCGGTGCGATCGCGAGGTCGCCGATGTCCGGCAGCCCGCGTCCACGTCCGGACTCCGGTCGCCGTGCCGCCCCGGGCGAAGGCCGCTCCCCTGTGCCGGGCGAAGTGACCGCTCGGGAACCTTCGATATGCACAGACCTCTCGAAATCTCCATGTCTTTCCACCATGTGAGGTAGTCTCCCCCACGGCCACGCACTGTGGCAGGTGGATAACGATTCGGCCATGGAGCCGATCCCGGCGCGAAGATGCGTGTCCGAGTGACCTACAGTGCAGAAACCTGCTCAGAGGACCCGCGCGGTTGCGGACCGAGCACCGATCATGTGAGGAATTCTGACGATGCGATCACCTTCGTCTGCCTGGAGTCGTCTGAGCTGCCGTGAGGGCGCCCGGATGCTCGGCGTCCCCGGTGCGATGATCCCGAATCTCATCTCGGGAGTCCGTGCATGACCAAGTACATCCTGCGGCGGTTCGTCAACTACCTGATCCTCACGGTGATCGCGACCGTGTTCTCGTACATCGCCGCGAGCCTCTTCTTCTACCCGCGCCGGCGCTACCTCGGGGTCAACCCTCCGATCCCCGAGGAGTCGGTCGACGGCATCCTCAGCGCCTACGGCGTCAACGACAAGGACCCGGTGCTGCTGCGCACCTGGTGGTGGATCGAACGCGTCCTGTTCGAGCCGCTCTCGCAGAAGCTGGGTCAGGACCTCCAGGGGAACTGGGTCATCAACGAGATCGTCGGACGCGCCGGGACCAGCCTCCGCCTGCTCCTGCTGGGCGCTCTGCTGGCTGCGCTCCTCGGCGTCACCCTCGGCGTCTGGGGCGCGGTGCGGCAGTACAAGGCATCCGACCAGATCGTCTCCTACGCCTCCTTCATCCTGATCTCGACCCCGACCTTCGTCGGCGGCGTGATCCTGATGATCCTGGCGACGAACTTCAACCAGCTGCTGGGCTTCCAGGTGATCCGCTTCACCGGGTCCTACACGCCTGGCATCACAGGGTTCTTCCCCCAGCTATGGGACGGGTTCGTGCATCTGCTGCTGCCCACGATCGCGCTGATGCTGTTCGGCGCGGCCGGCTACTCCCGCTATCAGCGCTCGCTGATGCTGGACGTGCTGGGCAGCGACTTCATCCGCACTGCCCGGGCGAAGGGCGCCACCCGCAACCATGCCTTGGTCAAGCACGGGGTGCGCGTCGCGCTGATCCCGATGTCGACCTATTTCGCCTACAGCTTCGGCACCCTGGTCGCGGGCTCGGCGTTCCTCGAGATCATCTTCTCGTGGGAGGGCATGGGGAAATACGGCATCGTCGCCGTCCAGACCTCCGACGTCAATGCGCTGGCCGGCAACGTCTGCTTCACCGCGATCCTGCTGCTGTTCAGCTCCACCCTGTCCGAAGTGCTGTACGCGGCGCTCGACCCGAGAGTGAGGGTCTGACATGTCGATGAACGCACAGCAGCCCGCTGACCACAGCGCCGATCTCGCCGAGGACATCGAGCCCACGGCGAGCCTGATCGCCGATTCGGCCGGTGGCTCACCCGCCTCGCCGCAGCAGGCGCACCGCCCGATCTCTCGTGGCCGCCTGGTATGGCGCCGTCTGAAGAGCAAGCCGAACTTCTACATCGGCGGCGCGATCGTGGCCGCGATCGTGGCCTTCGCCCTCTTCGGCGACTTCTTCAACATCTACACCCAGGGTCAGCAGGACTCGTTCAACTTCAACTCCCCGCCGAGCGCGCAGCACTTCTTCGGCACGGATGCGATCGGGGTGGATCTGTACGCCTCGATGACCTCGGCGCTGCGCACCTCGCTGCTGATCGGCTTCCTCGCGGCCCCCACCGCCACGCTGGTCGCGGCGGTCATGGGGTCGTTGGCCGGCTATCTCGGCGGGCCGTTCGAGATGTTCACGAACTGGCTGATCAACCTGCTGCTGGTGCTGCCGGTCTTCTACGTCCTGATGATCGTCTCCCCCGCGATCGCTGATCCGAGCAACCTGCCCGGCGCGATCCAGTGGCTCGGCTTCATGCCCGCCTGGGGCCTGCTGGTCATCGCGATCGGCCTGTTCAGCTGGATGATCATGGCCCAGATCGTGAAGAACCAGACCAAGTCGCTCAAGGAGCGCGAGTACGTCAAGGCCGCCCGCTACATGGGCGTGAGCACCCCGACCATCCTGCGCCGCCACATCATCCCCAACGTCGCCTCGCTGCTGATCATCGACGGCGCCCTCGGCGTCGCCGGCGCGATCCTGGCCGAGACCTCGCTGTCCTTCTTCGGCCTGGGGATCCAGGCTCCAGACGTCTCCCTGGGAACCCTGCTGCAGGACGGCACCGGCGCTGCGGTCTCCCGGCCCTGGCTGTTCATCATCCCCGCATCGTTCCTGATCGCCCTGCTGACCGGAGTCGCGCTCGTGGGCGACGCCCTGCGCGATGCCATCGACCCCACCAGTGAGGTGAACCGTGCTTGAGCCACTGCTGCAGGTCAAGGACCTGACCGTCACCTTCCCGAACGCGAAGGGCGGCGTCCGCGCCGTGCGCGGCGTCGACTACACCGTGGACGAGGGCGAGTTCCTCGGCATCGTCGGCGAATCCGGCTCCGGGAAGTCTGTCTCCTCCCTCGCGGTGATGGGACTGCTCCCGTCCTCCGCGAAGATCACCGGCGACATCACCTTCCGCGGTGAGTCGCTGCTGGGGATGAGCGACCGTGCGCTGTCGAAGCTGCGCGGCCGCGAGATGGCGATGATCTTCCAGGATCCGCTCTCTGCGCTGACGCCCGTCTACACCGTGGGCCAGCAGATCGTGGAGGCGCTGACCCTCCACGACAAGAGCATCCCTCAGCGCAGCGCGGAGAAGCGCGCCGTCGAGCTGCTGAAGATCGTCGGGATCCCCGCGGCGGAGCGTCGTGTCAAAGCCTTCCCCCACGAATTCTCCGGCGGTATGCGCCAGCGCGCGATGATCGCGATCGCGATCGCCAACGACCCGGCGCTGATCGTCGCGGACGAGCCCACCACCGCGCTGGATGTGACCATCCAGGCGCAGATCCTCGAGGTCCTGCAGAAGGCCAAGGAGGTCACCGGCGCAGCCGTCGTGCTGATCACCCACGACCTCGGCGTGGTCGCCGGCAATGTGGACCGCGTCGCCGTGATGTACGCGGGCAAGCTCGTCGAGAAGGGCCCCGTCGAGGAAGTCTTCCACTCCCCGCGGATGCCGTACACGATGGGCCTGCTGCGCTCGGTGCCGAACATGCTCACCGCTGGCAAGGAGAGGCTGGTGCCTCTCGAGGGGCGACCGCCGAACCTCGCGAACCTGCCCGTGGGCTGCCCGTTCGCGGATCGCTGCCCGGCGGTCCAGGATCGTTGCCGCACCACCGAGCCGGAGCTCCTCGCGGAGCTCGGCGACGGCCGCGAGGTCGCCTGCCACCGGTCCGACGAGATCGCTGCGGGCACTCTGAAGCCCTCGGACATCTTCCCGCGCCCCCCGCACGAGGAGCGTGCGGTCAAGGACTCCACCGGCCTGGAGCCGGTGGTCCGGGCAGAGGATCTGATCCGTCACTTCCCGCTGTACAAGGGGTCGGTGTTCCGCCGCGTGGTCGGCAAGGTCAAGGCCGTCGACGGAGTGGACTTCGAAGTCCTGCCGGGCGAGACCCTGGGCCTGGTGGGCGAGTCCGGTTCGGGCAAGTCCACCACCGCGCTCGAGATCATGGAGCTGGTCAGCCCGCAGCGCGGCAGCCTCGAGGTGACGGGCAAGGACGTCAGCACGCTCTCCCGGAGCGAACGGCTGGCGATGCGCCAGGACGTGCAGATCGTCTTCCAGGACCCGATGGCGGCGGTGGACCCGCGCATGCCCGTCGGCGACATCGTCGCGGAGCCGCTGACGGTCCATAAGGTCCCCCGCGCCGAACGCGACCGCCGCGTGGTGGAGATGCTCGAGCTGGTGGGCCTGGACCCGGAGATGACCGACCGCTACCCGCACGAGTTCTCGGGCGGTCAGCGCCAGCGCATCGGCATCGCCCGCTCGCTGATCACCAACCCCAAGGTGCTGGTGCTCGACGAGCCGGTCTCCGCCCTCGACGTCTCGGTCCAGGCCGGCGTCGTCAACCTGCTCGAGGATCTGCGCGACCGGATGGGACTGTCCTATCTGTTCGTCGCGCATGACCTCGCGATCGTCCGGGAGATCGCCGACAAGATCGCGGTGATGTACCTGGGCAGGATCGTCGAGTACGGCCCGGTGCAGGAGGTGTACGAGACCCCTCGTCACCCCTACACCCGTGCGCTCATGAGCGCGGTGCCGGTGCCGGATCCGACGATCGAGCGTGAACGCCGACGGATCCTGCTCACGGGAGACCTCCCCAGCCCCACCGAGGACATCCCCGGCTGCAACTTCGCCTCGCGCTGCCCGTTGTTCCGGATGCTCGACGAGACCCGCCAGGCGCAGTGCCTCGGCGATGATCCGGCAGCGATCGTGCACGGGAAGTCCAAGGTGGCCTGCCATCACGTCGAGGAGATCCATCGGCTCGATGATGTGGACATCTCCGCCCTGTCCCCCACCCCCGGCGACTGACGCGCCGCGTCCAGCGCCCCCAGAACCGCAGTACCCACCCCACGACCCCGAGACCCCGTGCCGAGCAGCACATCTCACCCAGGAAGAGAGAAACCCATGAAGATCACGAGCACTCGTCGTCTTTTCCTCGCCGGAACCGGCGTGGTCGGCTCCGCCGCCGCCCTCGCCGCGTGCGGCGGCCAGGCCACCGAGGAGGAGCAGCAGTCGCAGGCTGCTGAGGAGAACGACAAGGCTGCGGAGGAACAGGGGGAGCTGCCTTCGACCGCCTGGGAGCGCATGGAGTACGACCAGGTCCCCGACGGTGGATCCCTGCGCAAGGCCATCCTCACCTTCCCGGCCAACTGGAACCGCAGCCAGGTCGACGGCAACAACGCCGACACCTCCGACATCGCCGACCCCTGCGGAGGTGGCGGCGAGCTCATCCTCTCCGAGACCGGTGAGAAGTCGCTGAACCCCGACTACATCGAGTCCGCAGAGATGACCTCCGAGGACCCGCAGACCATCGCCGTCAAGTTCAACCCGAACGGGAAGTGGGACGACGGCACCCCGATCGTGGTCGAGGACCTCATCGCGCAGTGGAAGGCGCTGAACGGCACCAACGAGGAGTTCCTCGTCGTCTCCACCGTGGGCTGGGACCAGATCGAGTCGATCACCCAGACCGATGACGAGTACTCCGCAGAGATCGTATTCTCCAGCCCGTTCATCGACTGGATCACCGTGCTCCACCCCGTGTCCCCGGCGTCGGTGTACGCCGACCCGGAGACCTTCAACACCGGCTTCGCCGATGGCCCGACCCCGGGCAAGGGCCCCTTCAAGGTCGGGACCATGGACCAGGGCGGCGGCGTGGTCACCCTCGAGCGCAACGAGCACTGGTGGGGTCGTGCGCCGAAGCTGGAGACCGTCATCTTCCAGGTCGTCGACCAGACCACCCAGCCCCAGTCCTTCGCCAACGGCGAGATCGACTGGCTCGAAGTCGGCACCGGCGACGTGCTCAGCCAGGCGAAGACCCGTTCGGATGCAACCATCCAGGCCACCAACGGCCTGACCTGGACGCACCTGACGATCAACGTCAATGGCGGCGACGGCCTCCTCGAGGACGTCAAGGTCCGCGAGGCGATGGCTCGTGGCATCGACCGCGACGCCATCGGCCGCGCCGTGGTGGGCCCGCTCGAGGCCCCGATCGTGCTGGTCGACAACTTCGTCTACATGCCCGGCCAGGACGGCTACCAGGACTCCTACGAGTCCATGGGCAGCCTCACCTTCGACCCCGAGGCTGCGGGCAAGATCCTCGACGAGGCCGGTTGGGCGCTCGAGGGCGACAAGCGCACCAAGGACGGCAAGGGGCTGGACCTCAGTGTCATCATTCCCGCGGACACCAAGTCGAACTCCGACCGTGCCCGTCAGGTGCAGACGAACCTCAACGCGATCGGCTTCAACGTCGAGCTGCAGACGGTGCCGTCCGACGGCTACTTCCCCGACTACGTCATGCCGAAGTCCTTCGACATGGTGACCTTCTCGTGGGTGGGCACCGCCTTCCCCGAGACCTCCTCGGTGAACCTCATGTACCCGCTCGAGTCGGGTCAGAACTACACCGGCTTCGCCGACGATCGCCTCGGGCCGCTCAATGAGCAGATCAAGGGTGCCTTCGATGAGGAGGAGCGTCGCAAGGTCGCCAATGAGATCTCGACGATCATCGCCGAGTCCTTCGTGGTCATCCCCTTCTACGCGACTCCGATCATCTTCGCGGTGAAGAACGGCGTCGTGAACACCGGTGCCTCGCAGTTCGAGACCACCGACTGGACCCAGGTCGGTATCAAGGCCTGATCGACGTATCGCGAGCTTGCGAGGGACAGGAGACCAGGCGGAAGATTCAGTCTGATCGACGAACTCTCAAGAGCAGGGGCCGGACCGCAGCAGCGGTTCGGCCCCTTCTCTGTGCCACGCAGAGCGTGTGGTGCCCGCGTCAGCAGGCTCTGTGGCTCACAGCACGATGCGCGCCACGGCGAACACCGCGAACACCGCCACCACCGCGATCTGCACGATGTTGGGCCGCGTGGTCATCACCGCGCCGGTGTCAGCGTCGGTCCCGGCTGCGCGGTCCAGCGCGGGCTGTCCCGGCTGCCCCTCGCGGCGGTCCTGCCAGCGCTCCCAGCGCAGCTTGATCACGGCGGACCGGCTGGACTGCTGGTCGTTGACCAGGCGCTCCTGCGGGGTGAGCCGTCGGCCGCGCAGATCCTGCTCATGGATCTGTGCCTGCCGCCGCCAGGGCGCATCCCGGCTCAGCGCCGGGGCGTTCCAGGCGGTGATGGTCTTCGTCGTGCCGTCGCGGCCCGCGGTCTCGAGGCGCAGCATCGCGCCGACCCGCACTTCTTCGATCATCGCGAAGGGGATCTGGTGGGTGACCACGATGTTGCGCACCTCGACGGAGTCCTCGTGGAGGACCACCCGCGGTGCCCACAGCACCATCCACACCAGCGCCATGATCAGCAGCAGCACCGGCAGGGTCAGCACACCCTGCCAGCCCGCGCGGACTACTGCGTCGATGGCAAGACCGAGACCGAGCAGCCCGACGACCGCACAGAGCACTGTCGCCCCGTGAGGGCGCAGGTGGAGGGTGCCTCCCGGATCGTGAACGGGGGCTGGGCTGGTGGACGGCATGGAGCCACGGTAATGCAGGGGCGGCTCAGATCCTGAGCACGGCCACCGTGCCGTCCGCGGCGTCGATGTCCCTGCGCAGCACGATCGCATCAGCTCGCCCATAGGGGGCAAGGCGCCGCCCGGGCAGCAGGTCGACCACCTCCCGGCCGTCGGCCCCGAGGCGCAGCCTCCCGGGCAGCGCATACACAGTGCCGGGTCGGCGATGCCCGTGATCTGCGGCGGTGTCGCCGAGCGGCATCCTGCGCGGGGCGGCGCGCTCCCCCACCAGCAGGGGACGGATGAACAGGTGGTAGCCGACCAATGCCCCCACCGGGGTGCCGGGAAGGTGGACGACGGGCACCCCGCCGCGGAGCAGTCCCCACCCTTGCGGTCCGCCGGGGCGCAGTGCGAGATGCTCGAAGCGGGAGGTGCTGCTGCCGTGCTCGCCGAGCAGGGTCTTGACCACGTCGAAGGCGCCGTGGCCGATCCCGCCGGTGGTGAGCACGAGGTCGGACTCCGCCGCGGCCCTGGTGAGCGTCTCACGAAGCTGGGTGTGGTCGTCGCTGCTGTGCAGCGGGGGCAGTGCCTGCGCGCCGTCGACCTCCAACGCCGCGGCGAGCATCGTGCCGTTGGATTCGCGCACGCTGCCGATCGCAGTCGCCTCAGCGGCGAGCTCGTCCCCGGTGACCACCACGGTCACCCGGTGGCGGCGGCGCACCGGCAGCTGGGCGAGTCCGAGCGCGCGGGCCAGTCCTACCAGTCCCGGTCCCACGAGGTCTCCCTCCCCGGCGAGCAGCTCGTCCGCAGCGACCTCCTCGCCGGGGAAGCGCACGTGGCGCCCGGCGGCGGGAAGGGCATCGAGGGTGAGGGTCACGGCGGCGGGGACCCGTCCGAAGGGGTCGGCATCCGTCGCCTCGACCTCGATCACGGCGTCCGCTCCTGCCGGGACCGCTCCGCCGGTCATGATCCGGGCGGCGGTGCCGAGCGCCAGGGCTCGGACCTGACCGGGGCGGGCGGGGATCTCGGTGCTCACCGGGAGGGTGGTGGCGCCCGGCGCCTTCAGGTCCGCACGACGCACGGCGAAGCCGTCCATCGCGGCGATGGGCAGGGCCGGCATCGCCTCGGGGCTGCGAACCTCAGCGGCGAGATACCGGCCTCTCGCCTGCTGGAGCGGCACCTGCTCGGTCTCGAGCGGCAGCGTGATCTCGCGGGTCAGGAGCTCACGCCACTGCCACGGCGAGAGACGGTGGGCGCTCATGGTCCTCCAGGGGTAGTGTCCGGGCAGGCGATCGCTCCATGATCCCCCATCGCCGGCCCCGCGAACCCGACCATCGACCTTCTGCCGTGGCCACTGCCAGGTGCGGGGTGCATGATGGGTCCATGCGTGAGATTCGTTTCGACCGCTTCGGCGGCCCAGAGGTCCTGACCCTGCACACCGACGCCCCCACCCCTGAGCCCGCGCCCGACGAGGTGCTCGTTCAGGTGCTGTTCGCGGGCCTGAACCCGCTGGACTTCAAGATCCGCGACGGCTCCTCCGGGCGGGCGAAGGATCTGCCGCTGCCGGCGGGCACCGGTCGGGAGATGGTCGGCACCGTGGTCGGGGCCGGCTCCGGGCTCGATCAGGCCGAGCTGGGCTCTCGCGGCCTCACCGAGGGCACGCGGGTGTTCGGGATGCGCGGCCCCGGCGATCACCGCGGGGTGGCCGCCGAGGTGATCGCGATCTCGGCGGATGACCTCGCCCCAGTGCCCGGGGAGATCCCCGAGGAGGACCTGCCGCGCTGGGCGGGGCTGGCGCTGGTGGGACTCACCGCGATCGCCACCGTGCGGGACACCGCCGGGATCGAGAAGGGCGAGACGGTGCTGATCCACGGTGGCAGCGGCGGGGTGGGACAGCTGCTGATCCCGATGGCGCTCGAGGCCGGCGCCTCTGCCGTCTATGCCACCGGACGGTCCGCGAACGTCGAGCGGATCCGTGAGCTCGGCGCGGTGCCCATCCCCTATGACACCGGCGAGTGGGGCTCCGAGCTGCAGCGCCTCACGGAAGGCCGCGGGGTCGACGTCGTGCTCGACACCCACTATCACGCGACTTTCCTGCCCAGCCTCGACCAGCTCGCCCCCGGCGGCCGGATCGTCGCCCTGCCCACGCTCGCGGATCTCACCCCGGCGCTCGAGCGGGGCATCGAGGCTAGGATCCCGTCGATCGTGCAGAGCCGGGAGCGGCTGGACCGCCTGGCTCAGGGCATCCGCGCTGGTCGCTACCCGCTCGAGGTCTCCGAGGTGCTGCCCATGAGTCAGATCGACCAGGCGCATGTGCGGCTCCAGGAGGGCCACACCCGCGGGAAGCTGGTGCTGGACATCGGCGCCTGAGCCGCGGGGCACGTACCGGCTCGCGGCGGTGAGCCCGGACACATGTCCAGCAGGTACCCTTTTCTCATGCCTGTGCCCTCTGCCGATGATGCCGACGCCGCCCTCCGTGCCCTGGAGCCGGTGCTGCATCCCAGCGGTTGGGCGCTGCTGAACTCCCTGCCTCCTTATCGTGAGGACGACGTGCTGCGGCACTCGACGCAGCTGCGTGAGGCCGGGCATTCCCCCGAGCTGGTCGCCGCCGTGCTGACCCAGTCGCGGCTGCGCGCACGCGCTGCGGACAAGTTCGGGGAGTTCGCCTCCTCCATGCTGTTCACCCCGCACGGTCTCGAGCAGGCCACCCGTCTGCCGATCGCGGCGCTCCACGCCAAGCGCTTCCAGCGCGCCGCAGTGGGCAGCGTCGCCGACCTCGGCTGCGGCATCGGCGGTGACTCGATGGCGATGGCGGGGCTGGGGCTCGAGGTGACGGCGGTGGATCGCGATCCCGCGGCAGTCACCGTGGCCACCGTGAACCTGCGCCCCTTCCCGAACGCGCGCGCCCAGCTGGGTGACGCCGCGGAGCACGACCCGACGTCGACCGACGGTATCTGGCTGGATCCCGCCCGCCGAGCCCCCTCCCGCGGCGGCACCCGGCGCCTGCACGACCCCGAGGAGTACGAGCCGCCGCTGTCCGCTGTCCTGGACCTGGCGCGCCGGCTCGGCACCGCCGACGAGCTGGGACCGCTCGGCGCGAAGCTCGGCCCTGCCGTCTCCCGGGAGGCGCTGCCGCGCGAGGTGGAGGTCCAGTGGCTGTCCTACCACGGGCAGGTCCTCGAGGCCGCCGCCTGGTGCGGGCCGCTCGCACGCGAGGGAGTGCTCTCTTCCGCCCTGCTCATCGACCACGCCGGTGCGCACCGCCTGGACCGGGGCGTCGACTCCGCCGGCGATCCCACGCCGGGCACGGTCGGGGACCACTTCTACGAGCCCGACGGCGCCGTGATCCGGGCCGGACTGATCGGCACTCTCGCCGAGCACCTCGGCGCCCACACCCTGGATGAGACGATCGCCTATCTCACCGGCGACCGCCTGGTGAGCACCCCCTTCGTCCGGGGCTACACAGTGCGTGACGTGATGCCCTTCGGCCTCAAGCGGCTGACCGCCTACCTGCGGGAGCATCGCCTGGGCGTTCTGGAGATCAAGAAGCGCGGCACCGCCGTGGAGCCCGACGAGCTGCGTCGCAAACTGCGCCCGCGCCGCTTCGGCGACGAATCCGCGACCCTGATCCTCACCCGCATCGGCGGGGAGCAGTCCGTGATCGTCGCCTCCCCGCATCCGAGCCCCGCCGCCCAGGGAACCGCGCAGGAGGCCGTCCGATGAGTACCGGGAACGGCGCCAGCAGCAGCACCACCACCACTGCTGACGCTGACGCCGACGCCGACGCCGGAGCTGACGCTGCCCGCAGCACGGACAGCTCCCCCCGCGTCGATGCCCACCGCCGTCTGGTCGCGGTGCTGCTGCTGGTGGTCTCCCTCGGCGCGATCGGCCTGGTCGCCCTCGGCGCCGCCGCGGACCGGGGCCCCGGCGCGGTGTACACCGGGGAGACCGAGGGCGAGTACAAGTTCGCTCCCGCTCGTGAGGACTACAACGAGCCGGACTGGGCCACCCAGGACCTCCCCACCCAGCCGCCGGATCCCGACGGTCCGAACACCGGGCTGATCATCGCCCTGGTGGTGCTCGGTGTGATCCTCCTCGCCCTCGCCATCTGGGTGGCGTACCGGATGCGGAAGCTCGCCCGGCCTGCGCCTGCGCTGGCCGGATACGCCGATGAGGATGAGCTCACCGCCGAGCAGGCGATGGCCGCGCTCGAGGATGCCCGTGCGCATCTGTCCACCGTGGTCGACGCCCATGACGCGGTGATCGCGGCCTGGCTGGCGCTGGAGCGCGCGATCGCCGAGGCCGGGGTGCGGCGCGCCCCCTCCCAGACCACGCTCGAGTTCGTCGTCGCCGTGCTCGGCGCCCTGGACCTCGACCGTTCGGCGCTGGATCGGCTCGCACATCTGTACCGTCGGGCGCTGTTCGACCCCCAGCCCCTGGTGGAGTCGGACCGCGAGGAGGCACTCGCCCTGCTCGACGGGCTGACCGCGGATCTCGGCGGCGGCACGACGGAGAACGGCCCGGCTGGGAACGGCCCGGCTGGGAACGGCCCGGCTGAGGAGGGCTACGCATGATCCGTTCCTGGCTGCCGCTGCTGGTGAAGCTGGCGATCGCCGTGGTGCTCGCCCTGGTGCTGTACTTCATCTGCACGCTATTCGGGCTGTACCTGCCGCTGCCGATCCTGTTCTCCGTGGGCCTGGCCTGCGGCGCGATCTGGTGGATCATCGACGAGGGCGCTGACCGCGCCGATCAGCTCCATGCCCCCGAACTCGATCTCGACGCCGACTACGCGCTGCCCCATGCCCAGGACACGCGGGTGCGCCGGCTCGAGGATCTCGCCCATGGCGCCCAGCCCAGCCGCCGCATGACCAGCCGCGGCCTCGCCCGCACGCTCGGTGAGATCGCGGAGGAACGTGCCCGCGACCCCGAAGCCCCCGCACTCAGCACGGGTCTGGAGCGGCTGCTCGAGATCGCCCGCCACTCCGATGCCGAGACCCATCCCGTCGGCCCCATCGACCGACGTGCCCTGCACCGCTGCCTGACCGAGCTCGCCTCGCGCGAGGAGAGGGACCGATGACCGACCCCACCCCTGATTCCCCCACTGCTCTCACGCCCCGGGCGATGTCGCCCCAGGAAGCCACCGCTGCCGCCGCCACCGTGCTGGACGCCGTCGAGACCGCCGTGGTCGGCAAGCGCGAGTCCCTCGAACTGGTCCTCACCGGCATCCTCGCCGGCGGGCACGTGCTCCTCGAGGATCTCCCGGGCCTGGGCAAGACCCTCGCCGCGAGGTCGTTCGCGCAGGCGCTCGGACTGCCTTTCAAGCGTGCCCAGTTCACTCCCGACCTGCTGCCTGCGGATCTCACCGGCGCCGAGGTGTTCGACCAGCGCACCGGCGAGTTCGTGTTCCGTCCGGGCCCGGTGTTCACCGGGCTGCTGCTGGCCGACGAGATCAACCGCACCCCGCCGAAGACCCAGTCCGCGCTGCTGGAGGCGATGCAGGAGCGGCAGGTCTCCGTCGAGGGCACCACCCGGAAGCTGCCCAACCCGTTCCACGTGCTCGCCACCGCGAACCCCATCGAGCATGAGGGCACCTATCCCCTGCCCGAGGCGCAGCTGGACCGTTTCCTGCTGCGGCTCTCCTTCGGCTATCCCACCGCCGCACAGGAGTGGGAGGTGGTCTCCCGCCGCATCGATCGCCGCCGCGAGGAGCAGATCGTGCCCGAGGTGCTGGATGCCGCCGGGCTGCTCGGCGTGCAGCAGGCCGTCGAGGATGTCCACGTCGAGGACTCGGTGGGTCATTACGCGGTCGAGCTCACCGCCGCGACCCGCAGCCACCAGCACGCCCTGGTCGGCGCCTCACCGCGAGGCACCCTCGCCCTGATCACCTGTGCCCGCGCGCTCGCGGTGATCCGGGGGCGCTCCTACGTGGTCCCCGAGGACATCAAGGCACTCGCCCATCCCGCCCTGGACCACCGCGTCACCGTCAAGCCCGAGCTGTGGCTCCAGAACGCGACCGGCGCCGGCGTGGTCGACGCGGTCCTCGGGCAGGTGCCGGTCCCCGCAGCGGTCGAACCGGTCCCCCAGGCCTCGGCGTGAGCTCCGGGGACTCACGGCAGATCGAGCTGCGGACCCGGCCGACGGCGGCGCTGGTGCGGGCCGCGATCATCGGCGGTGCCGCCCTCGCACTCGCCCTGGTCATGGGCCGGCCCGACATCATCCTGGTCGGGCTGCCGTTGCTGGTCTGGGCCCTGGTGGCACTGGCTCGACGGACCCTGCGCGGTGAGGAGCGGGCGGTGGTGGATCCGCAGCAGCGGGTGAACCGCCGCAGCATCGAAGAGGGTGGCACCGCAGCCGTCACCGTGCGCACGGACCCTGGGGTGCTCACCGCGGCGACGCTGCCGATGCCGCCCCACGCCGACATCGCCCCGCGCCACGGCTCCCTCGCCGGCGACGGGGAGCTGCAGATGCGGGTCAGCGCGCAGCGCTGGGGAAAGGTCCGGGTGGGCCCGATGCACGTGCTGGTGGCCGACGCACTCGGCGCCTACCGCGCCCAGCGGACCCTCGCCCCTGCCGAGGTGCAGGTGGTCCCCGCCTCCACCGTGCTCGACGCCCCCGTCGAGGTGCCCACCCCGATCGGGGTCAGCGGGGTGCACCTGTCCCGCCGCCGCGGCGATGGCACCGCGCTCTCCGAGGTGCGGACCTTCCGCCCCGGTGACCGCCTGCATCGCATCAACTGGCGCGTCACCAGCCGCACCGGCGAGCTGCACACCAACGCCACCTTCACCGAGCAGGACACCGAGGTCCTGATCGTCACCGACACCATTGCGGATATCGCTCCCGCGCCCTGGTCCGATGCGGAGGCGCCCACCAGCCTGGACATGACCATCCGGGCGACCTCGGCGATCGCCCGTCACTATCTCACCGCCGGGGACCGCGTCTCGGTGTTCGACATCGGTCATCTCATCGGCCCGGTGCCGCCCGGCTCCGGTCCCCGCCAGCTGCGCGTGCTGACCGCCGCCCTGTCACGGGCCAGCCGGGATGCCGGCGCGCTGCGCCCGGCGCGGCGCCTGCGCTCGGTGCGCTCGGGCACCCTCACCGTGGTGTGCACGCCGCTGCTGAGCCGGGACACGATCGCGCAGATCGGAGTGCTGGTCTCGCATGGGGCCGACGTCATCGTGGTCGACACCCTGCCGCCGAGCATCGGCGACACCTCGGTGCTGCACGGGAAGCCGCTGCGTATCGATGGCAAGGTCTCCGACCGGTTCTGGCCCGAAGCCTGGGCGATGCGCCGCCTGCTGCGCGAGAAGACGGTGCGCGAGCTGCGCGAAGCCGGTGTGCCGGTCACGGCCTGGGAAGGTCCGAGCTCTCTCGCCCCCGTGCTGCTGTCACTCTCGGCGGCCCGTACGGCGCCCCGGATGAGGAGGTCCTGATGCGGATGGGACAGGTGGTCGATCCCGTCGCCCAGCGGCTGCTCGAGCTGCAGAAGGTGAGCGCCACGCAGTGGCTGCTGCGCATCACCGGCACCGCCGCGACGGTGTTCGCGCTGCTGATGCTGTTCGGGGTCACGGGGCTGTTCACCCACGTCGGCACCGTCCTGATCACCCTCACGGTCGCGCTGGGGCTCCTGTTCCAGTTCCGCAACCCGGACACCGATCTGGGGCTGCTGGCACCGGCGGGGATCGTGCTGGGAGTCCTCGGCCTGGGCGAGGTCTCGATGCTGCGCACCGCCGGGATCGGGCTCCTGCTGCTGATCGCGCACAGCGCCTTCGCCCTCGCGGCGACGATTCCCGTGCACGGCGTGTTTGCCCGCAGCGCCTGGTTACTCGCCGGCAAGGGGCTGCTCCCGGTGCTCGTCCTGAGCCTGCTGGGCGGGCTGCTGGTGGCAGGGCTCGCAGGGGTGCAGCTCGGTCCCTGGATGATGGTGCTCGGAGTGCTCGCGGCGATCGGACTGTTCATCACGGTGCTGCCCCGCGAGCGGTGAGATCGCAGCGAAAGAGCACTGGGTCACCGCCTCACCTTGAGGCTGCAAAGTCCGGCGGCGCTTCGTCCTCCGTGCGCTGCTGAACGTC
Source organism: Brachybacterium sp. (assembly GCF_052095815.1). Lineage (NCBI taxonomy): Bacteria > Bacillati > Actinomycetota > Actinomycetes > Micrococcales > Dermabacteraceae > Brachybacterium > Brachybacterium sp. The sequence goes on from NZ_JBQDLF010000004.1 coordinate 48,211, forward strand.
CGGCTGGGCCTGAGCGTCCGTCTGGCCCTGAGCGTCCTGAGACTCCTCCGGCGCGTTCGGGAGGATCCTGGCCCGCTCTCCGTCGGGCCCGTCGAGGAGCCGCCTCAGCAGCGGCGAGGTCGAGGTATATCGGTGCCCGGTGGGCGTCTCGATGGTGAGCAGACCTGGTTCCTCATCGGCGGCGGGGTCCAAGGTCGAGGTCCATCCGGGCATCTCCTTGGCCAGGTTGAACCGTTGGCAGTGGCCCACGCCGTTGCCGACGTCGGTGCTGCCCCCATCGGCGTGGCGGTGCGCATGGTCGACGTCATGGATCGCGGCATCGCAGAAGGGCGTGCGGCAGCGCTGGTCCCGCGTGAGGATGAAGCGTCGGACCTCGCCGCGGAAGAGCCGACGGCGGCCGTCCACCTCTGTCAGATCGCCCGTGGGCGAGTCGGTGTAGAGGCGTCTGATCCAGCGCTTCGCCTCGGTCACCTCCCGCGAATCTGTTGCGGCCGTCGCGGGATCCGGTGGGCTGGTCTCGAGCTCTTCCTCAGGAGGACCGGCCGACGGTGCTGCGGGCATGACATTCTTCGGGCCTGCGGAGGCTTCGTTCGGCAGGCCGGCAGGTGAAGTGGTCGACGGCTCTGCGGTCACCTCGGTCGGCGGCGAAGGCACTATCGGCTGTTCGGGCGAACCGGCGAGTGCCGGTCCATCCGACGCGGCCAGCTCGGCAGGGTGCGCGTGAGCGGAGCGTGATTCGGCGTCGTCGACAGGCAGGGCAGGCAGGGCGAGCGCGGCAGGCTCATCTCCGAGCTCAGACGGTGGCGTTTCGTGCACATCCGGCTGGCGCCGGGAGGGCGCTGTGCGGGTGCCGAGGGCGATGTCGCGAGCGACCGGGCCAGGGATCGGAATCCCGCCCATCCAGGCAGTCTCGACGTCCTCGCCGAGCAGCGTCAGATCGGTCATGAGCAGCTGGACCTCCACCGGAACGTCGTCCACGGTCTCCACCCCGGTGGTCCGCTCGACGAGCGTATCGGCCATGATCTGACCCTTCCCCCGAGGATCACCCCCGCTCTTGGCGGCCTTGGCGGCGCGAGTGAGGGCGTCGAAGCTGGCGACGCCGTCCTTCACCGGGAGGACCGCTCGCAGCACCGACATCCCATCCACGGCGGGGCGCAGCGTGACCCGTCGGCCGCTGACCGCTCGCTGGTTCCGAGCCACCGCCGCTCCAGGGTCGAGCTCCATAGCCCGCGCCCGCGTGATGTCGCTCGCGCGGCCTGCGGTGACCTTCGGGAGCCGGGCCTCGAACTCGGCATCGATGGTGGCACGGTCCTCGTCGTCGAGGACCACCACATTGGCCGCCACCATGTGGGCGGCCCACTCGCTGATCTTCCCGGCGCCGAGCAGCGCAGTGGTGCGCGGCATCGAGGTGACGAGTATCCGTCGCAGCGCAAGCTCATCGGAGGCCTGCTTGGGGGCGATCCTGCGCGCGAGACCGATCTGGTCGGCGATGCCACGTCCGAGCTCATCGCGCGGCACCCCGAGGCGCTTCTGCTCCCGGATCTGAGAGTCGTGAAAGACAGTCTCTGCCTGCGCCTGCACGGCGGCGAGGCGGGCCTTGCCGTGCTCCATGGCGGTGATGAGATCGATGAGGGCGTCGTCATGCCCCCTGGGGAGCTGTTCCAGGGACGGTGCAGCGTCGAGAAGGAGCTCGAGGTCAGTGGTCCACTGCATCGCGCTGGCGCTCATGCCTCTGCCCTCCTTCACGCCTGGTCACGGTCCTGGACGACTGTGTCCGGGGCTGTCGTGCTGTTCGAACAAGCGTGCGCTCCGCTCCGTGGCAGCACCAGGTCTGCATCCCGAATGTGGACGAAGGGGTGGTGGGGAGGAAGGGTCACGCCGTGCGTCACGCCCTGGGCGGAACCCAGGTGTTCCACGTCGCTCCAGACCTCCACGGCAGGTCGGCGAGGACTACCGTGAGGGGCATGTGGCAGATGATGGACCTCCTGTACGGGCACAAGAAGGAAATGGTCGCGCGGGAAGACGCCCTCCCCGGCCGCGACCGCTATCCCTACCCGCTCGCGCGCGAGCACCTCGTGCTCGGGACCGACATGCTCGGGCCGGACTCCCCCGTCGATCCGCGTCCCTGGCCCGCGGGCACCGAGGAGATCATCCTCGCCGGCGGCTGCTTCTGGGGCATCGAGCGCATCGCCTGGCAGGTCCCTGGCGTGCACACCACTTCCTCGGGCTATGCCGGCGGATATACGCCGCATCCCACCTATGAAGAGGTCTTCTCCGCCAAGACCGGTCACACCGAGGCTGTGCGCGTCATCTACTCCGGTGGAGAGCCGACGCTGCGCGCCCTGCTCACACAGTTCTGGGAGCAGCACGACCCCACCACCGCCAACCGTCAGGGCAATGACGTCGGCACCGAGTACCGCAGCGCCGTGTACTGGACGTCCACAGCGCAGGGCGAGGTCGTGCGCAGCTCGGCAGAGCGCTATCAGCAGGCGCTTGACGAGGCCGGGCGAGGTGCCATCACCACCGAGCTGTCACCGCTGTCCGAGGCCGGCAACGGCGTGTACTACACGGCGGAGCCCGAGCAGCAGCAGTTCCTGGAGAAGAATCCCGGCGGCTACTGCAACCACGGGTTCAACGGGGTGGCCTGCTCGCTCTGAGCGACTCAGCGGGCCGGGGCCTCCTGGCCGGGCAGCCCGTCGCCGTGGTCCCCGCCCATGAGGTTCCGTCGTGCGCCGATGTCCGGCCCACCCTCGGGCCGTGCCGGAGCCGGGGCGACACCCAGCAGCTGCGCCGCGAAGCCACCCGCCTCGCGCGGCAGCGGAACAGCGCCCGCGCCGGGAGCACCGCCAGGTCCGCAGGCCGACGCCGCCGCTGAGCGGGGTGCCCGCGGTGCACCTCCCTCCTGGGCGAAGCGCGTCATCTGCTCCGTGGTGGGGTAGACGGAGCTGACCACGATGTCCAAGCCCAGCAGCGTCACCGGCAGCGCGGATTCCCCTGCGGACTCCAGCAGCGCACGCACCGGCTCGCACTCCTCGAAGGCCCAGGCGTCCTCGTCCTGCAGGTAGACGGTGATCGGCTGGCCGGCGAGCGCGAGGGCCGCGGCCTCGTCGAGGAAGGCCTCCTGCTGCTCGACGTCGGGCGGCGGGGAGGGCAGGAAGATGTCCAGTGCGGCCTGCTGCGCAGACTCGTCCACAACGTTCATGAGCACCACGGTAGCGCCCTGGACGCCTGGCACACTGTGGCGATGGACTCCTCCGCACCCACCCCTATGCCCAACCCAGCTCCCGGCTCCGTGCTCCTCGGCCACGACACCCTGGTGATGCAGCAGATCACCGGGTTCATGTCCAACGACTTCGACATCCTCGATGCCACCGGCGAGCAGGTGATCGGGCACGTCACGACCTCGGGAAGCGGGGTGTCACGGCTCTTCGCAGGGAGCCGCGCGCTCGATGTCGCCGACGCCGACGGCACACCGCTGCTGCACGTCCAGGATCCGCCGGGCATCGGCTTCGACCGCTTCGAGCTCTCGACCCCCGAGGGCGCTCCGCTCGCCGAGGTGATCAGTCACTTCGCGCTCTTCTCGACACGTGTGGGGATCTCGGTGGTGGGCGGACCCTCGCTCGAGCTCAAAGGGGACATGCTGGGGATGGACTTCACCGTCGAGGTCGAGGGATTCGTCGCCGCGACGGTCGCCCGGCAGTGGGGCGGGCTCTCCCGTGGCTTCCTCGGCCACAGCCGCTATGTGCTCGCGATGGACCCGACGGCGCCGCCTCAGCTGCGGCTGGCGGTCATCGGCGGCTGCATCGTGCTGGACCTGATCCGGCAGAAGAAGTCGCGCAACAACTGAGTCTGGCGGTCACCGAAGCATCCGCTGCGCGGTGCGCAGCCAGGCCCTGGACTCCTCGGCCCAGCCCAGTTTCGCCAGGTGGATCGCGGTGGTGACGCGTTCGAGCCCTGCCCAGGCCGCGGTCCGCTCCGCGTCGAGCTCGAGCCGCTCCGCGAGCTGCGCGACGAGCCGTGCATGCCAGCGCCGCCCTGCACCGACTCCCTCGCGATGATCGAGGTCGTCGATCACCCGCTGGTGGTCCCGCAGCGCCACCCCGAGGTCATACTCCGGCTCTCCGAGGAATCCGTCAGGGTCGATGAACACATGCTCCGGCCCACGACGCAGCACATTTCCCGGATGCGGATCTCCGTGCAGCACCACCTGGCGCGGAGAGGGATCGGCGATCAGCTCGAGGGCGAGGGCCCGCGCCCGCTCGAGGACCTCGCGCTCCCCCGGCTCAATGCCCACGCCCCCGAGCACCCCACCGCCCGCACCCTCCAGTACCCCACCGCTCGCGCGCTCCAGCGCCCCACCGCTCGCGCCCTCGAGCACGTCGTTCGCGAGCCCGCTCTCGAGCGCGCCGTCCACAAGGGCCAGCAGCGAGGTGGCCTTCTGGGCGGGGGTGAAGGGTGCGCCGACGGCGACGGGAAGCTCCCAGGTGGTGGGCAGCAGGTCGGCGAGGGCCAGGGACTGGGCGACGGGGTCGGGGACGGACGCCCACAGCGAGGGGCCGAGACGTTCCAGCAGCACCGCACGGAGGTCGTCGGCCTGCTCGAGCACTCGCACATAGCCGCGCCCGTCGGCCGCCTGGAGAATCCGCACCTGCTGGGCATGATCTGAGCCGTGTCCGCTGAGCTTCAGGACGGCGGGGCCGGTGGTGCGTCCGTGCACCTCGAGCACGGGCAGCTCGGCCCCGTCGGCGAAGGTCCGGACCACGGTGAGCTCCCAGCGGGACAGCACCGCCCGCAGCCGATCCGGGAGTGCATCGAGGAGGTCCCGCGCCCAGGGCTGCGCGGCCCAGGGACGAGCCCTCGCGTCGTCGAGCACCTCGCTCAGGTGCACAGGCCTCAGACCGTTTCTGCTGCGGCGGGCTCCGCGGCCGAGCTCTGAGCTTTCGCCGCTGCGTCCAGCACCCTTCCCAGCGGGAGGTAGTGCGCGTGGACGGCCTGGCGATAGGCGTCCGCGTCGCCGGTCTCGAGGGCGGTGAGCATGGCCTGATGGGCGTTGACGGTGTCCAGGATGTCCTCGGCCGGGGGGAGCTCGAGCAGCGGGACGGCGACGGTGTGGATCTCCCAGAAGGCCTGCGCGAGCTGGCGCAGCAGCCCGTTGTCCAGGTGTGAGAACAGCGCCGTATGGAAGGCGGCATCCGCCTCGGGGAAGGGGCGGCCCGCGGAGGCGAGATCCCGCATCTGCTCGACCAGCCCCTCGAGCTCGGGGTTCGTGGTGTCCTGATAGGACGCCACCAGCTGATCCGCGACCGAGAGATCGAGGGCTATTCGCAGCTCGACCACCTCTCGCAGGGCCCGCAGGTCGTTGCCGTCGTCGAGCCGCGCCCGGAACAGCAGCCCGTCCACCAGCGGGGAGAGCGAGAGCTGCCCCACGAAGGTGCCGTGCCCGTGCCGCACCTCGACGATGTCCAGCGAGGCCAGCGTGCGCATGGCCTCGCGCACCGAGGAGCGTGAGATCTCGAGCCGCTCGCACAGCGCGCTCTCGGTGGGCATGGGATCTCCCGGCACCAGCCCTTCGACGAGGATCAGGTCCTGGATCCGCTCGACAGCGCTGTTGCCCGTGCCTCTGCTGCGCACCATGCCTCTTCCTCTCGGACCCGCCGCAGTGTGCGACACAGGTCTCATCATGCCGTGCCCGGCCCTCCGCCGCGTTCCGGTCCGGAGGGTCTTCCTCGTGCGTGGCGACCTCACAGCCGCGTGGTCACCATTCGGTGACGACCGCTCTCTGGGGTGGTGGCGATCACGCCATCCGTGATGCACTCTTCCCAGTCATCAGACATCATACGTCTGATCTTCGCGAGGTGGCGGACTTCCCGCCGACTCGCGAAGACGGCGTGACCATCCCCGTCGCCACCGGCGCCGGGACCACCCTCCGAAGGGATGTATCAACGGTGATCTCCAACTCCACTGGTCGGCTCGGCCGACGCGGCTTCCTCCGCGGCACCGCCGCCATCGCCGGCGCGGCCGGCATCGTCGCCGGCATCGGCACCTGCGCACCCAGCGACAGCGGAGGTGACGGCGGCAACGGCGGCAGCGGCTCCGACGGCGGCGGTGCCCCCGCGGGGGAGGCGAATCCGGACGGCCACATCAACGCCGCCATCAGCTACGAGCTTGGCACCAACGGCTACGACCCGATGACCACCTCGGCGGCGCTGACCGTCGCGGTTAACTGGCACACCCTCGAGGGCCTGACGGAGCTGCACCCCGTGACGCGTGAGGTGTACGCGGCGCTCGCCACCGAGGTCCCCTCGGCCGAGGGCGACACCGTCGACGTCACCCTGCGCGAGGGTGCGGTCTTCCACGACGGCTCCCCCGTCACCGTCGACGACGTCGTCTTCTCCTTCGAGCGGGTCAAGGACCCGGCGAACGCGTCGCTGTACTCGCAGTTCATCCCCTTCATCGACACGATCGAGAAGAAGGACGACACCACCGTCACCTTCACCCTCCTCCACCCCACCGGAGTGTTCGCCGAGCGGCTGTCGACGGTGAAGATCGTGCCGAAGGCTGCTGTCGAAGCTGATCCGAAGGCCTTCGATTCGAACCCGGTGGGCTCGGGCCCCTGGAAGATGACCGACAACTCCGCCGCCTCGAAGATCGTCGATCAAGCACGTGGCACGCAACTGCATCGCCCCGATCATGGTGTTCGCGACCGTGCTGGTCGCCGATGCGATCGTGCTCGAGGCCTCGCTGTCCTTCATCAACGCGGGTGTGCAGCCGCCCAGCCCCTCCTGGGGCAACATCCTGGCCGACGGCAAGCAGCTGCTGCTGTCGGGCTACTGGTGGCCCACCTTCTTCCCCGGGTTGTCGATCCTGCTGACCGTGCTCGCCCTGAACATCCTCTCCGAAGGCCTGACCGACGCGATGGCGAGCCCCCGCGTCAAGGTCAAGGTCGACGTCGAGGCCGATGAGCAGTCCCTCGTCGAGGCCGCGGTCGACGGCCGGAAGGCTGGCACCGGACCCGGCACTGGTACCGACGCCGGCGCCGGGTCCGGGTCCGGGTTCGACGCCGGGTCCGGGTCCGGGTCCGGGTCCGCCGTCGCTGCTGCCGCTGGCCCCGCCAGCACTGCGCACGAGATCCCTCACGAGGTGCTCGGTGCGACCGACGAGGAGACCGCCCAGCGGCTGCTGCTCGAGTCGCTCTCCGCCCTGCGCAGCGCCGAGCTGTCCCGGCCCGAGCGCGTCGCCTCCGAGACCGTGTCCGCGCCTCTGCTCGAGGTGCAGGACCTGCGGGTCGCCTTCCCCTCCGCGCACGGCGGGACGGACATCCTCGACGGGATCTCCTTCCAGGTGCGACCCGGCGAGACGATGGGACTGGTCGGCGAGTCCGGCTCCGGCAAGTCCGTGGCGAGCCTCGCGGTGATGGGTCTGCTGCCCCGCACCGCACGGATCAGCGGGAAGGTGCTGCTGAACGGTGTGGACCTGCTGTCCCTGCCCGCGAAGCAGATGAACGCCCTGCGCGGCCACGAGATCGCTGATCTACCAGGACGCGCTCAGCTCGCTGAACCCCTCGATGCTGATCCGCTCCCAGATGGCCCAGCTGACCCGCCGCGGCGGGACCCGCAGCGCGGAGGAGCTGCTGGAGCTGGTGGGCCTGGATCCGAAGCGCATGCTGAACTCCTACCCGCATGAGCTCTCCGGCGGTCAGCGCCAGCGGGTGCTGATCGCAATGGCCCTGACCCGCGACCCGAAGCTGGTGATCGCCGACGAGCCCACCACCGCCCTGGACGTCACCGTGCAGAAGCAGGTCGTGGACCTGCTGAACCGGCTGCGGGAGGAGCTCGGCTTCGCGATGGTGTTCGTCAGCCACGACCTCGCCCTGGTGTCCCAGCTCGCCGACCGGATCACCGTGATGTACGCCGGTCAGGTCATGGAGCAGGCCACCACCCACGAGCTGCTCATCGATCCCCGCCACGAGTACACCCGCGGCCTGCTGGGCTCGGTGCTGTCGATCGAGGCCGGCGCCGAGCGCCTGCACCAGGTCCCCGGCACCGTCCCCTCACCCCGCGACTTCGCCGCCGGAGACCGTTTCGCCCCGCGTTCGCTGGATCCGTCGGCCGATCCCACCGCGCACCCGCGACTGGTCGAGATCGGGATGAGCGGTCACCTCGTGGCCACCACCGGCACCGTCCCCACACCTCTGGCAGGAGATCCGCGATGACCACCGACTCCACCCCGCAGTTCACCTCGGACACCGCCGGCCGGGAGCAGCCCACGATCGAGCTGGTCGACGTCCACGTCGTCCACCGCCTGCGCAGCGGAAGCCTGCTGCATCCCGACACCATCCGCGCCGTCGACGGGGTGAGCGTCTCCGTGCGCCGCGGCGAGGTGCTCGGCATCGTCGGCGAATCCGGTTCCGGGAAGTCCACCCTGGCCCGGGTGATGACCGGGCTGCAGCCCGTCACCAGCGGTCACGTCTTCTTCGACGGCCAGCCGCTGCGGCGCGGAGGCGCGGCCCGCAAGCAGCTGGGCCGGAAGGTGTCCGTCGTCTTCCAGGATCCCGCGACGGCGCTGAACCCGCGCCTGGCGGTGCGGGAGACGCTGGTCGACCCGCTGCGCGTGCACGGGATCGGCACCGAGCCCGAGCGCCTGGCCCGGGTGAAGGACCTCCTCCACCTGGTGGGGCTGCCCCAGTCCGCGCTCGAGGTGCTGCCGCGCCAGCTCTCCGGCGGGCAGCGGCAACGCGTCGCGATCGCCCGCGCCCTCGCGCTCGAGCCCGAGATCATCGTCGCCGACGAGCCCACCAGCGCCCTGGACGTCTCCGTCCGCGCCCAGGTGCTGAACCTGCTCACCGACCTCAAGCACGAGCTGGGGCTGGGACTGGTGTTCATCTCCCATGACATCAGCACCGTCCGCTTCATCTCCGACACCATCGCCGTGATGCACCACGGGAAGGTCATCGAGCATGGCAGCGTCGAGCAGATCTTCGAGGGCGCCGAGGACGAATACACCCGAGCCCTGCTGGCCGCAGCCCCGTCGCTGCTGTGACAGCCCAGCTGTGACGGCACTGCTGTGACATCGCTGCTGTGACAGCCCCACTCCGAACATCCTGATATCCACCGTTCTTCGAAGGAGCACCACCGCCATGACCTCCCCCTCCACCCTCACCGGTGTGGTCCCCCCGCTGCTGACCCCGCTGACCGCCAACGGCGACATCGACCTGCCCTCGCTCGAGCGGCTGGTCGCCCACCTGCTCGAGGGCGGAGTGGACGGGATCTTCTCCCTCGGCTCGAGCGGGGAGGTCGCCTTCTGGGACGACGCCCGCCGCGCCGCCGTGCTCGAGGCCGTCACCGGCACCGTCGCCGGCCAGGTCCCGGTGATCGCCGGCGTCATCGATATGCAGACCGACCGCGTGATCCAGCACGTCCGCGCCGCCGAGCGCTTCGATCTGGCCGGCTATGTGGTCACCGCTCCGTTCTACGCGATCACCGGACCGGAGGAGATCGATACCCACTTCCGCGCCGTCGCCGCCGTGACCGAGCGCCCGATCTGGGCCTACGACATCCCCGTCTGCGTGCACACGAAGCTCTCCGCCGCGCAGATGCTGCGGCTCGGAAACGATGGCATCATCACGGGGGTGAAGGATTCCAGCGGCGACGATGTGGGCTTCCGGCGGCTCGCTGCCGCGAACCGTGCTGCGGGCTCCCCGCTGACGCTGCTGACCGGCCACGAGGTGGTTGTCGACGGCGCCTACCTCGCCGGGGCCGACGGCTCCGTGCCAGGGCTCGGCAACGTGGACCCCGCCGGCTATGTGCGCATGCACCAGGCCGCCCAGGCCGGCGACTGGGAGCAGGTGCGTCGCGAACAGGAGCACCTCGCGCAGCTGTTCGAGATCGTCTTCCAGCCCACCGACAAGGTCGGCCCGGCCGCCGGCGTCGGCGCTTTCAAGACCGCGCTGCGGGAGCTGGGGATCTTCTCCACCAACACGATGGCCACGCCGATGTCCCCGATCGAGGGGGACGCGGTGGGTCGCATCCGCGCGATCCTCGAGCAGACGGGGCTGCTCGAGGGGGCGTTCACCGACGGGGGCACGGATGCCTGATCCTGTCCTCGCCCTCGACCTCGGGGGCACCAAGATCCGCGCCGCGCTGGTGCACGGCGCGGGAGCCGACGACGCCCAGCGAGGCATCGCGCCCCGGCTCGAACGAGTGGCCGAGGTGCCGACGCCCGCGACCGCCGGACCGGCCGCGATCCTCGGCGCCGCGGCGGACCTCGCCGACCAGGTGCGCTCAGGCTCACGGGTGCAGGCGGTGGGCCTCTCCTCAGCGGGTGTCATCGACAGCGGCCGAGGACGGGTCTCGCACGCCACCGCCTCCCTGACCGGCTGGGCCGGGACCGACCTCCTCACCCCCCTCGCCGACCGCTTCGGAGTGCCGGTCAGCGCGCTCAACGACGTCCACGCCCACGGGCTCGGCGAAGCCCGATTCGGGACCGGTCGCGACCGGGACTCGCTCCTGCTGATCGCCGTGGGCACCGGCATCGGCGGTTGCCACGTGCTCGGCGGGCGGGGGGTCCTCGGCGCGCACGGCGCCGCCGGCCACGTCGGCCATGTGCCGGTCCCCGAGGCCGCAGGGGTGCCCTGCCCCTGCGGCCGGGTGGGACATCTGGAGGGACTGGCCTCCGGGCCGGGGATCCTCCAGCTGGCCACCCGCCTCGGCGCAGACAGCTCGCTGAGCGACGGCCGAGCGCTCGCCGCCGCGGCCATCGCCGGGGACGCCACGGCGCTGGAGGCCTACCGGGTCGCCGGTATCGCGACCGGGCGGGTGATCGGGGCGCTGTTGAACGTGCTGGATCCCGAGGTGGTGGCCCTGACCGGCGGTGTCCACGGAGCCGGAGCGCCGTGGCGCGATGCCGTGACCGCTGGCATCGCGCAGGAGGCGATGGACGTCGTCGCGTCCACCCCTGTGCTGTCAGCGAGCGCCGGAGAGCATGCCGCGCTGCTGGGTGCCGCCGCTCGAGCGCTCGACGACCTCACCGCCTGACACCGACCGTCCACTCCGCCGATAGGACTTCTCTTGCATCCTCTGGTCGCCCCGCTCGAGGGCTCACTGATCGTCTCCTGCCAGGCCTATCCCGGAGAGCCGATGCGCGATCCCCGCACCATGGCGCAGATCGCCGCCGCAGTGGAACAGGGCGGCGCCTCAGCGGTGCGCGCGCAGGGGCTCGACGACATCCGCCAGGTCAGCTCCGCCGTCGAGGTGCCGGTGATCGGCATCTGGAAGGACGGGGAGGAGGGAGTCTTCATCACTCCCACCCTCGATCACTGCCTCGCGGTGATCGACGCGGGCGCGGACATCCTCGCCCTGGACGGCACCACCCGTCCCCGCCCTGACGGGCGCACCTTCGCCCAGACCGTCACGGCCGTGCGCGAGCGCTTCGACGGACCGCTGATGGCGGACTGCGACAGCCTCGAGTCGGCGCATATCGCCGCGGATCTCGGGATCGAGCTGATCGGCACGACCCTCGCCGGCTACACCGCGGCGCGCCCGACGACGGACGGACCCGATCTCGAGCTGCTCGGCGAGCTCGCGCAGCAGCTGCCCGCGACCTCGGCACTGGTGGCCGAGGGGCGGGTCCACACCCCGCAGGAGGCGTCCGACGCCCGCGCCGCCGGGGCCTTCGCCATCGTGGTCGGCACCGCGATCACGCATCCCACGAGCATCACCCGCTGGTTCCGCACCGCAGTGGAGGATGCTGCGGACACTGCCGCCTCGGGCACTCGGCTGCGATGATCTCACTGGGCTCCTCCCCTGCGCCGGTCCCCGACGCCCCGGTCCCGCACACCGTGCTCGCCCGCGCCGGGGAAGGGCCCTGGCCCCGGTACCGGATCGTGGGGCTCATCCATCTCGGCGACGGGCACCTGCTGGCGGCCTTCGACGGCCGCGACACCGGTCAGGACGTCCCGGATCCGACGGGCCTGGTGCAGCGACGCTCCCTGGACGGAGGCCGCAGCTGGGGCCCCTTCGAGGATCTCCGCGCGGCGGATCGCGAAGACCGCCAGTGGTACTGCGATCCCAGCTATCTCCACGACCCCGCCACCGGCAGGCTGTTCGTCTTCCACACCCATGCGAAGGACCGCGGGGTCTGGGACGCGGTGGCCGGCACCGATGACGCGGACCGGGACGTGATGGGCTCCGCCGTCGGCCTCTCCGATGACTCCGGCCGCAGCTGGGAGTTCCGCTCCGTGACCGCGGTCGCCGCTCCCCCGGAGCTGCTCCGCACCGCATTCCCGACCTCCGGTGCCGGAATCGTGCTGTGTCGCGGACCGCACGCCGGCAGACTGCTGCAGCCCTACTGCGGCTGGTTCCGCGAGGGTGGCCGTGCGGGAGAGGGACCGGCCGCCGGTGAGGTGGTGCGCTCCTATGTGCTCTTCTCCGACGACCATGGCGAGAGCTGGCAGCGCGGAGCCCCGGTGGGCGAGGACATGGACGAGACCACGATCGTGGAGCTCTCGGACGGCCGGGTGCTGCTGAACTCGCGCGATCACGCCCGCGGCGGGCACCGACGGATCGCGGTCTCCGCCGACGGCGGGGAGAGCTGGCAGAACCCCGGGATCGATGTGCAGTTCCTCGATCCCGGCAACAACGCCCAGCTGGCGAGCCGCTGGCCGGATGCCGGCGCCGAGGACCCACGGGCACGGGAGCTGCTGTTCACCGGTGCCCACGACCGCTTCGCCCGGATCCGCGGCACGCTCAGCGCCTCGCACGATGACGGGGAGACCTGGCAGAAGGTGCTCGTGTTCGAACCCGGTCCGCTGGACTACTCCGTGGTCCAGGCGCTGGATGACGGCGTGATCGGAGTGCTCTGGGAGGTCGAGGCCCGCGAGATCCGCTTCGCACGGATCACCGCGGATCAGCTGCCAGCCTGAGCGACCGCCGGACGCAGCTCGCAGCTCGCAGCTCGCAGCTCGCAGCTCGCAGCTCGCAGCTCGGAGCTCGGAGCTCGGAGCCGATTTCGCAGGCAGAGGGCGGCGGCACCGTGATGGTGCCGCCGCCCTCCGTCATGCGGTCCGCTGGGTCAGGCTCAGCGGGCCGCGACTCGGTGCGCTCCGTTTCAGTGCGCTCCCGCTCAGCGAGGCCCCGCTCAGCGAGCTCCGGGCTTGCCCGGGTTCGGGTTGTCGATCGTGAACTGCGGGGAGGTGAAGGTCTCCCAGTGGTCCGGGTTCGCCGGATCACCCAGGGGCTTCAGCACCCGCATCTCGAGGATGTAGTCCCCGTTCTTCACGGTCTTGAACTTCTGGTTCTTCAGCGCGTAGCTGCCGTCCCAGCCGTAGACCTCGGGTGCGGCCGAACGGCCGAGGTGATCGCCGGCGTCGATCAGGCCGACGGAGGGGTTGACCGGCTTGGCCTTCCCTCCCCCGTTGATCGAGTAGGCCTTGATCTCGAGCCGCTCGACCGGGTATCCGAAGTAGTACGCGAGGTAGGGGATGTCCCCGTCCTGCATCGTGTACGTGTGGCCGCCATCGGGATCCAGCAGAACGCTGCCGGCCCCGTCGGAGACGCCGAGGACGGGCAGGCCCAGGCCCTGGGGATCCAGCACCGGCAGCGCCTGGTAGTCACCGGAGAGCCCCGCGAAGGGGACGACGATGTCATCCTCCGCGCCGGTCAGGGTGATCCAGCCGCCGTAGATGATGCCGTCCTCGCCGAAGGCCTCACCGAGGACCACGTCGAGCTCGGTGCTGCTCCCGGCGGGCACCGCCACCGTGTCGGCGGCGGGCTCGGCGATGCCTGCGGCGTCATAGAACGCCGGGTCATAGGCGGGGTGGCCGGTGGCGATGCCGTGGCGGACGCCGACCTGGTAGGTCTGCTCCGCCTCGGAATCGTTGTGGACCGTGAGGGTGACGGTCTTCGGGCCGTCCTCACCCTCGCCGAGGGAGATCGAGGGCTCATCGACGCGGGTAGCGGTGTGCACGGCGCCGACCATGTCCAGCAGGCCCGCACCCTGACGGTGGACCGGCTCGAGGTAGCCGACGTCCGGGATCAGCGACCAGGTCAGCTGATCTGCGGTGTTCATCATCGCGGTCTTCACGTCACGAGGGGTGAGCTCCGGAGAGGATTCCAGCAGCAGCGCCGCGGCGCCGGCGACATGGGGCGCCGCCATCGACGTACCGGACTTGGCGCCGTGACCGCCCTGCTCGAGCGGGACGGTCGACCAGATCGAACCGCCGGGGGCGGCGATGTCGGGCTTGAGCTGCAGCTCTGCGGTGAGGCCGTAGGAGGAGAAGTCCGAGACCAGGCCCGCGGTCGGGTTCTCGAGGGTCACGGTGCCGTCCTGCCAGGCCCAGGTGACGTCGCCGGCGGCGGCCGCCTCCTGCAGCGCCAGGCCGTCATCCTGGCTGATCATCACCACGGGGATCGTGATCGCCGGATCGCCCTCGACCGTCGGGTTCACGGCGCCGGGAGCGTTGTTGTACAGGATCACGGCGTCATATCCGGCGGCCTGGCCGGAGAAGGCCTTCTCGTAGAAGGAGCAGACCCCGCGCTCGACCAGCAGTGCCTGACCTGGACCGGAGGCCGGAACGACGGCGGAGGGGTCGCAGGCCTGACCTGCTGCGCTGCCCGGGGCTCCAGCGGAGATCAGGGCGAACTCACCGGAGGTCGGGATCGCCGCTCCGCCGGTGGCGCCGCTGTAGGCGATCTCGGCATCCGCCGCAGTCGCGTAGGGCGAGCGGAAGTGGGTGTTGTCCACCGATGCGACGGTGATCGCGTCGGCCGCGACCCCGGGGGCGCCGCTCGAGAACGTGCCTGCGACGCCCTCGTTCCCGGCGGAGATCACCATGGTGACCCCGTTATCGGTGAGCACATCGGACATCTGTGCGGTCGGGTAGTCCTGCCAGGTCACGAAGCTCGCGCCGAGGGACATGTTCACCACGTCGGCGCCGTCCTCCATCGCCTGCTCCATCGCTGCGAGGATCACCTCGGTGCTGCTGGAGCCGTCGCAGCCGAACACGCGATAGGACAGCAGGTCCACCTTGGGTGCCACGCCGAGCACCTCGCCGTCGGCGCCGATGATGCCGGCG
This sequence comes from Brachybacterium sp., assembly GCF_052095815.1. Lineage (NCBI taxonomy): Bacteria > Bacillati > Actinomycetota > Actinomycetes > Micrococcales > Dermabacteraceae > Brachybacterium > Brachybacterium sp. The sequence goes on from NZ_JBQDLF010000004.1 coordinate 63,281, forward strand.
ACATGGGAGCCGTGGCCGCCGCAGTCGTCGGGGTACTCGTCGGGGGCGACGGGGACCCCGGTCTGGGAGTCGTAGTCATCTCCCACGAAGTCGTAACCGCCCACCACCCGCTCACCCGGGAAGTCCGCCGTCTGGTCGTTGGTGCCGGAGCCCCCGAAATCGGGGTGGTTGTAGTCGATGCCGGAGTCGATGACGGCGACGGTGACGCCCTCACCGGTGAGGCCGTCGACCTGCTGGACCTGGTCCACGCCGGTCATGGCGTTGCCGTAGACGTCCTTCGGTGCGGCGTCGACGGGCTCGGGCATCGAGACCTCGAGCACCGGGTAGACGGCGGTCACGCCGGCGACATCGCGCAGCTTGGCGACGTCGGCATCGTCCATGACGACGGACATGCCGTTCCAGCCGGCCACGAAGGTCTCCTCGACCTCCATCGGGATCTGGGCGGCTTCCGCACGCTCGTGGACCTGCTCCTGGGCGCGGGAGTTCGTCGAGGCGCTGCCGCCGCGGAGCGTGGGGGCGCCATCGACCTGGACGAGCCAGCGGCCTGGGATCGCGGTCTCGGCCACATCGAGCACGTCGTCGGGGGTGGGAACCTCGACGCCGAGCTCGGAAGCGGTGCCGAGGAGCTCGGGAGAGCCTCCCTCGGCCAGAGCGGGCGGGGCGACCAGCAGGCCGGCCACGAGGGCCGCACCGGCGCCGGCCGCGAGCGCGCCGCGGAGTCTGAGCAGACGTGAACGGTTGAAGTGCATCGTTGCATTCCTCCGGGGATGGGATGAGCGGTGCGCTGCGCATCATCGCGCCCGGGCCCTCCGGTGCGCACCGGCGCTCAGCATTCCATCACGAACTGCCCAGCCGAGGAGGGAGAATCAGCGATTCGAAGCCGAGAACCGAAGAATTCCCGCGGAAGCTGGGGCGGCCTCGGCCGGTCAGGGCGTCGCCGTCTCGCGGACGATCTTGATCTCGTCGGACCCGGGCAGCGAGAAGTCCGTGCCCGAGAGGTGCTCGAGCGCCGCATCCACGTCGGCCTCCTCGATGTCGTCGGCGAGGACGATGCTGAGCATGCTCAGCAGACCGTCGTCGATCTGCAGCTCGGCCTGGAAGCGATGGCCCTTCTGGGTGAAGACGCCACGCACCGGCCAGGTCTGTTGGCGCGGAACCGCGCGCTCGGCGGTTTCGGGCACGGAGAGCCACACCTCTGCAGCTTCCTCGGAGGGACCGTGTGCGTTCGCCTCCGGCAGCTGGGCATGCAGTGCCGCCGCACCGGGAAGGTCCGTACCCTCCGCCGCCAGCAACAGGTCCACGAGGTCCCGGACCGGGGTGGGCAGCTCGCGCTCCTCGACGTCTTCCTCGATCTCCGTGCCGTGCTCCTCCGAGGCCCGGTACGTGTCGAGTGCGTACATCGCGACAGTTCCGGCCGCGCCGAGCGCGGCGAGCACCAGGCGAGGCCGGGAGATCCCGCGGCGGCCCATCGCATCGACGATCCGGGCATCGAGATGCTCGACAAGATCCATCAGGCCGAGCGTCGCGGCGCCGATGATCACACCGTCCAGGCCTCGCGAGAGCATCACCTCCTCCTCGCGCGTGGTGTCAGCGACGAGCAGACCGCTCACCCCTGCCGTACCGATCCGGTACGCGGCGCGCGACCATGGGCCCAGCCGTCGGGGTTCGATGAGGCTGAGCCCGCCGATGGTGGCCGCAGCGGCGGCGGAGCGGAGCAGGGAAGCCGTGGAGTTCGAGGTCATAGGCGAATCGTAGAGCGTGGAGGCTCCTCCGGTCATGGCATATACCCTCGCACCGTGGATACTCCGGCCGACGCCCGCTCCGTGACCCAGCACGGAACAGCGGAGACCCCCGATGCTGGCGGACTCTCGCGACGGCTGGTGCCCGGACTGCTCGCCCTCGCCGCGACCCTCGCCTACGGGATGCTGGGCTCCCAGCAGTTCCACCATCTCGTCGCCCGCTCGTGGGATCTGGGGATCTTCACCCAGCTCGCACGCGCTTACGGGGAGCTGCGTGCCCCGATCGTCCCCATCAAGGGGGACGAGGTGAATCTGCTGGGCGATCACTTCCATCCGCTGCTGGTGATGCTGGCCCCGGTGTGGTGGGCCTGGCCCTCCGGTGAGGCGCTGCTGTGGACGCAGGCGCTGCTGTTCGGGGTGTCCGCGATCCCGCTGACCCGCCTCGCGATCGACCGCCTGGGCCCGGGGCTCGGCTCCCTCGCCGGGGGCGCATATGTGTTCTCCTTCGGGCTGCAGTCCGCAGCATCGGTCCAGTTCCATGAGATCGCCTTCGCGGTGCCGCTGCTGGCGCTGTCGCTGACGGCGCTGCTGCGCGGCAGGGTGCTCGACGCAGTGCTGTGGGCGGCGCCGCTGGTCTTCGTCAAGGAGGATCTGGGGCTCACCGTCGCCCTGCTCGGGGTGCTGATCGCGCTGCGCCACCGCGAGCACTCGCGCGACCGCCGTGCGGGATGGGCGCTGGCCGGGTGGGGCGCGGGGTGGTTCGTGCTGTCGACCTTCGTGCTCCTGCCGCTGCTGAACACTGCCGGTCAGTACGACTACACCGACAACCTCGGCTCCCCGCTCGAGGTGTTCTGGCCGCCGGTGAAGTGGCTGACAGTGCTCATGCTGCTGCTGGTCGCGGGCCTGATCGGTGGCCGCTCACCGCTGATCGCGCTGATGCTGCCCACCCTCGCCTGGCGTTTCACCGGGACCGTCGAGTTCTACTGGGACTGGTACTGGCACTACAACGCGGTGCTGATGCCGATCGCGCTGGCCGCGATGCTGGACGCCCTCGGGGATCGACGCACAGGACGCGCGACCGCCTGGTGGCGGCGGGATGCTCCGCTCCCGGTGCGCCGGATCCGCATCACCGCGGTCGCCGCCTCCGCAGCGGTCACCCTGCTGCTCGGCCCGGCGATGCCGGTGCTCGACGTGCTGCGGCCCCAGCTGTGGGAGCCGACCTGGCGGGCGGAGCCCGCAGCGGAGGCGCTCGCGGCAGTGCCCGACGGGTCAGTGCTCGCGGTGGACATCACGCTGATGGCCCAGGCGGTCCCGGACCATGACGTGCAGTGGCTGCACGGACCCAATCAACGGGTGCCGGACTGCGTGCTCAGCGACGACTACGCCTTCTCCTGGGGCGAGGGCCCGCCGCAGGATCTGCCGAGCTGGGCACAGCAGCAGTGGGACGCGGAGTATCAGACGGAGTTCGAGGACGGCGGCTTCACCGTCGTGTGCCGGCCGTAGTGCTCTGCTGATTCAGCCCCTGCGGGTTCGTTCCCCGCTGGTTCGCTCCGTGATCGCTGGCGCCCTCGCCCTCAGCGCCGCCTGAACCGTTGCCGCCCTCAGCGCCTTCGGGATCGGGATCGGCGGAACTCTCCGGGTTCGTTGCGGTCTCTTCGCCGGTGCCAGCCCCTGGCGTGGTGGAGTCGCCTTGCCCCGGCGTCGAGGAGTCACCGTCCCCGGGAGTCGAAGAGTCACCGTCTTCAGGTGTCTCCTGCCCGGGGTCCGGGCTCCCAGACTCAGGATCGTCGCTCGGCGTCGTGGATTCCGCGGGAGGCGAGGTAGTTCCAGTCTCCGGCGCCGAGGGCGGGGTCGAGCTACCGCCGCCGGAGCCGTTGCCCGGCTTGGTGCCGCCGTCGGAGGAGCCGCCATTGCCGCCGCGGGGCGAGTCATTGCCGGTGGAGCCGTCGTCACGCCCACCCTCGGCCTCACGCCCGGGGTCATCCTCCGCAGGTTCGGTGGGTGCCGGCTGCGTCTCCTCGGGCGAGGCGCTCTCGGTCTCCGCCGGCGTGGTCTCTGCGGCGGGCTCGGTCGGCACCGGTGCGATCGGCGTGCCGGCGGGGTCCGGGGCTCCGCCGCCGTCCGAGGGGGCGGGCGTCGCGGGATCGGTCGCGACGGGGAGCTCGGCGGGGCTCTCCCCGGCGTCACCGGCGAGGGCGGCGAGCGGTCCCATCCCGGCGGCTCCGAAACCGGTCACCGTACCGACCCCGACGATGCTCGCGATCGCCAGTGCACGCAGCAGGCCCTGATGGGTCGTCAGCGGCGCGCTGCTGCGGATGCCGGTGGCGCGTCGCCTGCTCGACCCAGACCTCATCGATGCTCTCCCTGACTGTGCTGTGCTGTGCTCGGCTCAGAATACTGGCGCATGCCCTCCGATGATCTGCTGAGGGGCAGGGCTCACACCGGATCCGCCCGCTCGTGCGGCGGACGGCGACCCCGATGGGGCCGGGGATCGGAGCGGGCGCGTTCCCGCAGCAGTCGTTCACGCTCGGCGCGCGCCGACTCCAGGCGCAGCCGCCACGGAGAATAGCGTTCTGCGGCGAGCGCGATCTGCAGCCCCCGCGAGAGCGCGAGATCGGTCGCCGACGCCGGCAGCGCCGCGAGCTCGGCGGCGCGCCCCGGCAGTTGGGCCGCTGCTCCGCAGGCGCTCCAGCGCGCGGCGACCTGCAGGATCCGACTGCGGGTGTCGAGGATCGAATGCCGGGCGCCGGGGATCTCGAGCAGCTGGGCACCGGGAATGCGCTCCGCGAGCTCACGCGCGATGCACGGGGGTGAGATCAGGTCCTGGGAACCGGTGATCACGAGTGTCGGTGCGGTGATCGCCGGTGCCAGCTCATGCAGGTTCAGCTGCTCCCCGGTGAACGGGGGCACCGCCCGTGCCTGCTCCGCCTCCAGCAGGAGCGGATCCAGCGGGCCGCCATCGGCGTGATGCCCGCCGCCGAGCTCGGTGTGCAGGATCCGTGCGGTGAGGTCGTGCTCGATCACGTACGGGGTGGACTGCAGCCAGGACTGGTTCAGGACCTGGCGGACGCTGGTCCAGGTCAGATGCCCGCGCCCCACGGCCAGCAGATCCACCAGATCACGCACCGCCTCCGGCCCGCCGTGCTCGTGGACGGCGAGCACCACCGGCCCCGCCCGAGAGGCGTCGACCGTGCCCTCCTGCGCGAGCCTGCGCAGCGTGCGGGCGGTGGTACCGGTGGACGGCTCGGTGCCCTCCCAGTACAGCGCGCGCAGCGCCTCCTGGGCGATCACCTCGTCCCCCGCACCGGTCAACGGGGAGTCCAGCACCAGCGAGTGCACCCGCTCCGGGTGGAAGATCGCGAGCAGCTGCGCGAGATAGGCGCCGTAGCCGCTGCCCACCACCGCCGCCCGCGGGACCCGGGCGTGGTCGAGCACCGCCACCAGGTCGCCGACCACCTCACGCAGGGACATCGCATGCGGCGGGAGGTCCTCGCCCTCCGCGTCGAGCCGCGACAGACCCACCCCGCGGTGCTCCATCATGAGCACGTCCAGGCCCCGCCCTGCGAGGCTGCGGCGCAGCACGTCATAGGGCAGCACCGAGGCCCGCGCGGGACCGTCGGGGATCAGCAGCACAGGCACCTGCGGCGCGGCAGTGTTGCGCGGGGCAGGCCCCGCGAGGGGCCGAGCGCCCGCTGCGCCGGATTCGGCCGATGCCCGGACCGCATGTGCGCGGCGCGGGACCGTGCGGGCGTAGCGCAGCGGGAACAGCCGCGGGTCCTCGGCGGAGAACTCGCGGTAGACCGTCATCAGGTCGTTGCGCAGCTGGAGCAGATCGTCCTGTGCGGCGCGGTCGAAGAACTCCGAGGGTCGAGAACGGGTGGAGCGGAGTCCGGGCAGAGCGATCACTCGCCGATCCTCCCATCGAGCAGCTCCACCAGGATGTCCAGCTGTCCGGCATGTCGCGCGGTCTCCTCGACCATATGGGCCAGCACCCAGCGCACGGTGCGCACCTCGCCGCCGCCACGCAGCTCCTCTTCCGGCTCGCGGCCGACCAGCTGGTCCCGTGACTGCGCGGTGGCGCTGCGGTAGTCCTCGCGCGCCTCCGTGAGCGAGGCCCCCACCGGGAGCGCCCACTGGCCGCCGGGGTCACGACCGTCTGACCAGCGGTAGCCGACGTCTTCGAGCGGAACCCCGCCGAGCACCTCCCGGAACCAGTAGCGCTCGATATCGGCCAGATGTCGCAGCATCCCGGTCACCGTGGTCTCCGAGCCGACCAGTCGTCGGGCGGCCTGCTCATCGTTCAGCCGTTCGGTCTTCCAGAGCATGGTGGCGCGCAGGAAGTCGAGGAACCCCTCGAGGGTCTCCCGCTCTCCGCTCAGCAGCGGCGGCTCGGGTCGCTGCTCGCCGGGTTCGTCGGCGATCTCCTGCGCCTGCGCTTCTTCTGCGGCGACGGCGTCCCGCTGCTCCGCAGCGAGCCGGTCCACGAGGTCGTCGAGCCCTTCGACCTGGTCTGCAGGGCCGGGATTCGCGGGGCCGGGGTTCGCAGGTCGGGCGTCCTCAGGATCTGATCCCGCAGGATCAGCGCCGGGCCCGTGCGGAGTTGAGGCGGGGACGTTCACGAACGATCTCCGATGGTGTTCCACAGGAAGGTGTACAGCAGCGCGTTCATCCGTGCGGCCTGCTCATTGTTGGCCGCTCCCCCGTGGCCGCCCTCGATGTTCTCCCAGTAGCGCACGTCGGCTCCCAGGGATTCCATGGCGGCGGCGAACTTCCGGGCGTGTCCGGGGTGGACGCGATCATCCCGCGTGGAGGTGAGCACGAACGTCGGCGGATACTGGGCGCCCTTGCCCTCCTGCAGCAGGTGGTAGGGGCTGAACGTGCGGATGTACTCCCAGTCCTCGGTGTCGGGATCCCCGTACTCGGCCATCCAGGAGGCGCCCGCCAGCAGGTGGCTGTACCGCTTCATGTCCAGCAGCGGGACCTGGATGATCACCGCGCCGAACAGCTCCGGGTACAGGGTGACCATGTTCCCGGTGAGCAGCCCGCCGTTGGAGCCGCCGCGCACCGCGAGGTGGGCGCGGTCGGTGACGCCGCGCTCGATCAGGTCCTTCGCCACCGAGGAGAAGTCCTCATAGGCACGGTGTCGGTTCTCCTTGAGCGCGGCCTGGTGCCAGCGGGGGCCGTACTCTCCGCCGCCACGGATGTTGGCCAGCACGTAGGTGCCGCCGCGCTCGAGCCAGGTCTTACCGATCGCCCCGAGATAGGAGGGCGTCAAGGAGATCTCGAAACCGCCGTAGCCGTAGAGCAGGGTGGGTCGGGGCTCGTCGGAGCCCTCGGCGTCCGTCTCCCCGATCCGGGTGATCTCGAAGTACGGGATGCGGGTGCCATCGTCGCTGGTCGCGAAGTGCTGGCTGACGTCCAGGCCCTCCGACTCGAAGCGGGCCGGGGCGGACTTGATGACCGCGAGCTCGCCCGGCTCGCCGCCGCCCGCGACGTCGGCGAGGTCCCCGAGCTGGAGGGTGGTGGGCTCGATGAAGTCGGTGACCGTCACCCAGACCTCGTCGCTGACGTCGGCGTCCACCGCGGAGACCCCGATGGAGCCGCGCAGCTCCGGGTAGAGGTCCTGACGCACCCAGGCGCCGTGCTCGTCGCGGGTGTGCACCTCGAGCCGGTGCACGACGTCTTCGAGGATCGACAGCACCACGGTGGTGCGGGTGATGGTCATGTCCGCGAGCGAAGTGGTCTCGGTGGGCTCGAACAGCATCTGCAGCTCGGGCTCGCCCGCCTGGAAGGCCGCGAAGTCGCCGACCACCAGGGAGCCGGCCGGGTACACCGACTCACCGATCTCCCAGTCGCTGCGGGGGCTGAAGATGCCCAGATCCCGGTGCGCGCTGGCCTCGAGGTCTGCGGGGACCTCGACCGTGGTCAGCGCCGGTGGCTGCTGCGAGCGGTCGACCACGTGGATCGTGTTGTTGTAGAAGGCGTGCGCCTCGATCACCCAGTCCCGCTCCCAGTCAGGGGTCGAGTCATGGGCGGCGAAGATCGCCATATCGGTGTCGGCGACCTCGTGCACCAGCTGAGCCTCATCCAGCGGGGTGCCTCGGTGCCAGATCCGGGCCTGGCGCGCATAGCCGGAGCTGGTCATGGTGCCGTCGCCGAAATCGGTCGAGACCCAGACGGTGTCGGCGTCGATCCAGCTCAGCGATCCCTTCGCCTCCGGACGCTCGAAGCCGCCCTCGGCTGCGGTCACGAAGGAGAGGGTCTCGAGATCGAACTCTCGGGTGACATCCGCATCCGAGCCTCCGTGGGAGAGATCGACCAGGGCATGGCGGTAGGGCTGCCCCTCCTGCGGGCGCAGCAGGCTCGCGCCGTGCCACACCCAGTCCTCCCCCTCGGCCTCGTTGAGCGCATCGACGTCCAGCAGCACCTCCCACTCGGGCTCCTCGGTGCGGTAGGACTCCAGGGTGGTGCGCCGCCAGAGCCCGCGCTCATGCTCGGCATCGGTCCAGAAGTTGTAGAGGAAGTCGCCGCGCTTGGTGACGCCCGGGATGCGGTCCTTGGCATCGAGGATCTCTCGGATCTCCTCCTGCAGCGTCGTGGCCAGCGGGTCACCCGAGGGATCATGGGGATCGCCGACGCCGTCCAGCTCCGACTCCGCCGCTGCGTTGCGCTCGCGCACCCACGCGAGCGCCTCGTCCCCAGTGACCTCCTCGAGCCACTGATGCGGATCCGCGCTGCCATCGGGGGCGGGCAGCTGGGGACCCGGGGCGGGGCGAGCGGCAGAGTCCGTCATCACGTCGGGGTCGGTCATCGCGGCGGGGTCGGTCATCGGTTCTCCTGGTCGAAGTCGGCGGGATCAGTGATGTCGGTGACGTCAGGTGACGTCGGTGACGTCGGTGAAGTCGGTGAGTGTGGTCTTCCAGGTGGTCGTCCAGACCTCCCGGGCATCAGCGGTCTCGAGGCCCTTGTGCTCGATACCGAGGGTGCTGCGCTCCTCGTCCTTGGCGGTGATGTTCACGGAGAGCCGGCTTCCGTCGCTCACGGCAGCACGCCAATAGCGCCACTTCGGGGTATCGCTGAGGCTGGGCTGCTCGAGCCCCAGCTCCTCGCGACGCGCAGCCGACATGAAGGCATCCCACCGCGAGCGCACGGCATCGGGATCTCCGGGAAGGGTGCGGGAGGCGGACGCGGCGAAATCGCCCGCGCAGCCCTGGCCCACCACACGACGGCCGATGATCTGTTCATAGGCGACGGTCACGCCCTGTGCCCACCACTCGCTGATCTCCCACCGCTGCGGCAGCAGGCGGGCAATCGCTGTGTGGTCGAGTTCGCGGCCTCCGGCGTCGTCGATCCGCTGCACCCAGGCCGCCAGCGACGTCCCGGTGCCGGACTCGATCCGCGGGGCATGGGGATGCTCCTGCGGCGGGGTCTCGGTGCTCATGGGGCCACCTTACGGGGGCGCAGGTGGCTCCGCTCACGTCCCGCTGGCATCGGTGCCGCTCATGGAACACTGACGCCATGCGTCGTCGTCACCTCCTGGCTCTCACCCCCGCGGCGGCCCTCGCCGCCTGCACTGCCGAGGGACCCGACCAGGACCCGGGAGCCGACGGGCCCGGCGGCTCCAGCGACGGAGGCGGCGCCGAGGGACCGCCATCGCAGACGGCCAGCACAGCGGCGACCAGCACAGCCCCCGCCACCACGGAGCCCCCCACCGTTGCTGAGCTGCTGCTGGAGACGCTCTCCCCTCGCGAGCTCGCCGGGCAGCTGGTGCTGGTGGGGATCCCTGCCGGCTCCGAGATCCCCGAGCAGGTGCTGACCGAGCATCACGCGGGCGGGATCTTCCTGCTCCAGGTCTGGGAGAGCGCCGAGGCCGTGGACCGCACGGTCACCGCCGCGCGCGAGCTCTCCCGTCCCGATCTCCCGGCGCTGATCGCCGTCGACCAGGAGGGCGGGCAGGTCAGGATGCTGCGTGGCGATGCCGCCCGGAAGACCCCGTCGGCCGAGAAGCTCGGCGCGCAGGGAATCGACGCCGTGACAGAGGCGTACACGAGCATCGGTGAGGATCTCGCCGCCCGCGGCATCCAGGTCGCGCTCGCGCCGGTCGCTGACGTGGTGGATCCCGCCCTGGGCGATGCCAACGAGCCCGTCGGCGGGCTGGACCGAGGCTTCGGCACCGAGCCGAACGCGGTGGGCGCGTGCGTGGCGGCCGCGACCACAGCTCTTGCCGCCCAGGGCATCGCCGCGACCCTCAAGCACTTCCCGGGCCTGGGACGCGTGGAGCAGAACACGGATTTCTCCGCCGAGGGGATCGAGGACGAGGTCACCGGGCCCGAGGATCCGTTCCTGGAGTCCTTCCGCGCCGGGATCGAGGCCGGCGCGCAGCTGGTGATGATGTCCTCGGCGATCTATCCGCAGCTCGAGGCCGGAGTCCCGGCGATGTTCTCCGCCGCGGCGATCCAGGATCTGCTGCGCGACGGACTCGGGTTCGAGGGGCTGGTGGTGACCGACGACATCGGCGCGGCGAAGGCCGTCGCCTCCGTCCCCGTCGCCGAGCGCGCCACCCGCCTGCTGGAGGCGGGAGGCGACGCCGTGCTGACGGCCGATGCCTCGCTCACCGGAGAGCTGGTCGATGCGATCGAAGGCTGGGCCGCGCAGAGCCCGGAGCAGGAGCAGCGGGTGCGGGAGTCCGCGGGCCGGATGCTCGCGCTCAAGGAGCAGCTGGGGCTGCTCCAGGGATAGCCCGCCCCCGCGAGTTCCTCCTCCGCGCCGGGAGGTCAGTCCCTGTCGAGGGTGATGAGGTGGTTCACCGGGCTGAAGCCTCCCTCATGGCGGGAGATCTGCCAGCCCTGGGCGTTCTCCGTCGCGCTCGCGACGAACTCGCGGGCGGAGGCGACGATGGTCACCATGTCATCATCGGTGCCCGCTTCGCCGATCTCCCCCAGCTCCCCCGCCCGGTCGAACTCTGCGATCCGGGCGAGCTGCGCCGCGATCGCGGCGGACAAGGTCGATCCGGCACCGCGGACTCGCCGGTCCGGCAGCCGCCGGGCCCGCAGCAGATCGGTGCCGCCCTGATGAACCAGCACGTCCACCACATCCTCGCCCTCCAGCCGGCCCCCGGTGATCAGCACCGCGCCCGGCCCCAGCGCCTGCAGCGCGAGCGCCTGCTCGCGGATCTCGTCGATCGAGGTCGCCAGCGGACGGCCCAGCAGCTGGGCGGCCTCGGCCATGTTCGGGGTGAGCACATCCGCCAGCGGCAGCAGCTCCGTCGCGAGCGCGCTCGCCCCCTCCGCGGAGATCAGCGCGGTGCCGTCGGCGCTGACCATCACCGGGTCCAGCACGATCCGTCCCAGCCTTCCGCGATGGGCGCGGAGCGCGGCGGCCACCGCCTGGACCGCTGCGGCGCTGCCCAGAGCACCGATCTTGGTGGCGTCGAGCCGGAGGTCGCCCGCGACCGCGTCGATCTGGCGGCGCACCACGTCGCCGGGCAGCGGATGGGTGCTCTGCACGCCGTTGGTCGTGACGACGGTGATCATGCTGACCGCGCTCGCCCCGTAGGTGCCCAGCGCCGTGAAAGTCTTGAGATCCGCCTGGATGCCGGCGGCACCGTGGGTCTCCGAGTCGGCGATGGTCAGGATGAGGGGCGGGCGCATGCGGACTCCATCTCTCGGGGAACCCGGCTCCGGAGGGGCACGGGACGGGCGAGCCCCGGGCTGCGGGCCTGTCCGTGAGCGGAGAGTACCAATCACGGCTGGCATCTCTATCCTGGGAGCGATCCCGCGGGGCCCCGCGTGCGAGAATCACCCGGGGCGGGCACGCCGAAGGCGCCCGCGGGGAACGCGAACGGAACTCCGCACAGCGGCGATGGGGAGACAGCGGAGGTGGGGATGGGCACGGAGTCAGGCGGCGAGCAGCAGCCGGAGGAGTCCTCGCTGCCCGATTTCTCCGCGCAGTCCTCGGACGGGCTGCCCGATTTCGATTCCTCGCAGGGACCGGTGACCCTCGGCGCGCCGAGCGATCGTGCCCTGCGCCGCAGCCGCACCACGATGCTGGCCGTCATCGGCTCCGCGGTTGTGGTGCTCGCAGTGGTCGCGCTGGTCCTCTCGCAGACCGTCTTCCGCTCGGTGCTGGCGGACCCCGACCCCACCGCCTATCAGACCGGCGAACGCTCGGCCAAGGGGCAGTCGGAGTACGTGCCGGATCCCCAGGACCCGGACATCGCCCCGCCCCCGCCGATCTTCACCCAGGCGCCGACCACCGAGTGCACGGTGCCGCTGAACGCCGATTCCCCGCCCGCCGAACCCGGGAAGGTGCGCGGCGGCGGGCTGGAGTACACGAATCCTCCGGGCTGGGGAGACGGCTGGGTGGTCAGCTCGCTGCCCTATCTCACCGAGGTCGGTGCCGATTCCCGCCAGGTGGAGGGCGGCTGGTTCAGCGTGCTGAACCTCGGCCGGGTCTCCTTCCCCGAGGACGAGGGCGGATATCCCGGCCTCGAGCCCGCTGCGGTCGCGATCTTCCAGTGCTACGCCACCACCTCGGGGGTGCTCTCCCACTTCGGTGAGCATCCCGAGGTCACCGACTACCGCTCCGAAGTCATGAGCGTGGACGGCACCGCCGCGTGGATCGTCCAGGCGACCTACCACTTCGAGGATCCCAGCGTGCTCGAGTCCTCGAGCGCCTCGGTCGTCACCTCGATCGTCGTGGAGACCCCGAACGGCCCCAGCGCCCTGACCGGCGATGTCGCCGCCGATCAGCCTGAACACGCCCAGAACCTCGAGGACATCATCGCGAGCCTCGCCGTCGTCGAATGATGACCCGTCCCGAACACCGCACGTCGAGAGATCATCGCCCGTCGAAGGAGCCGCAGTGCACACCGGACCCCAGTACACCTCCACCCAGCAGCAGGCCGGTGGGAACGGTGGGCGCGGCGCCGCCCTGCTGATCGGCGGGATCGCCTTCGCCGTGGTCTTCCTGCTCATCGTGGGCGCGACCGTGGGCTACCTGGTGCTGCGCCCCGCAGGGGGCGGCGGAGGGTCGACGGTGACCTCCTCGTCCGCGAGCACGTCGGTCGCTCCGGAGACCCCGTCCACCTCGGAGACGCCCTCGCCCACCCCGACCGACGTCGAGGCGGAACGCTGCTGGACCCCGGAGCGGTCCGAGCGGACCTCCACCAACCCCTCCGGCAAGCTGCGCGGAGGCGGGCTGCAGTTCATCCCGCCGACGCTCTACGCCGAGCGCGGCGGCCCGCGGGGCATCGCCTACGCCAATGACCTGCAGGGCGCTCAGGCCCAGGTCACGGAAGACTGGACCTCCACCATGGTGGTCGGCGCGATCGAGTGGCAGCCCGGCATCGAGTACCCCGGGGCCGAGGTCGCCTCACAGACCATCGTGAGCTGCTACTTCTCCTCGGACATCTGGGGCGGCACCAGTGGCCGCTCACTGGATGACGAGATCACCGAACCGGTCACGATCGCCGGACTGCCCGGCTACCGCACGACCGCGACCGTGAACTTCGCCGTCTCGGACATCGACGAGGTGACCGCCACCGAACTGGTGGTGGTGGTGCTCGAGACCGACCAGGGCCCGAGCCTGTTCATGACCGAGACCAACACCGGGACTGCCGAGCACATGGAAGCCGCGGACCAGGCCTACGAGTCGCTCACCGGAATCTCCTGAGTCCAGCTCAGACCACCGAGGACTCAGACCACCGAGGACGCGAGCCGGCAGAGGTTGTCGACCACCTGCATCGCTCGAGGACGCTGTCGCCATTCCTCGAGGGTGAGCTGTCGGCTGCGCGAGCGATAGGTCGCCTCCACCTCACGCATCTTCACCATGAAGTCGGTGCCCCCGACCATCAGCGAGCACTCCATCTGCAGCAGGAACGAGCGCATGTCCATGTTCGAGGAGCCGATCACCGTCACCGAGTCGTCGATGGTGACGTGCTTGGCGTGCAGGATGGTCGGGGCGCGGTAGAGCCAGATCGTGACCCCGGCCTCGAGCAGCATCGAGTAGTACGAGCGCTGGGCATGGAAGACCAGGAACTGGTCCCCGATCTCGGAGACGAACAGCTCGACCTCCACCCCGCGCCGGGCGGCGGTGACGAGCGCCGCGAGCATCGACTCGTCGGGCACGAAGTAGGGCGAGACCGCGACGATCCGGCGGGAGGCGGAGTAGAACAGCTGGTTGAACAGCGCCAGATTGTTCTCCGCGACGAAGCCGGGCCCGCTGGGCACCAGCTGGCACTCGTAGCTGCCCGAGGTGTCCGGGGAGGGACGCACCACCGTCTCCTCCGGCAGCATCTGCTCGGACTCGTAGAACCAGTCGGTGGCGAACAGCAGGTTCAGCTCCGAGACGATCGGGCCGCGGAACCGGACCATCGTCTCCTGCCAGTGGAGCCCGCGGCGGATGTTGGAGCGCTTGTCGTAGTGGGCGGCGATCAGGTTCTGGCTGCCCATCCAGCCGACCTCGCCGTCGACGATCACCATCTTGCGGTGGTTGCGGAGGTCAGGCCGCTGGAAGGCACCGTCCCGGAACGGCTGGATCGGGTTCATCGGGAAGTGCTCGATGCCGTGGGCGTCGAGCATGCGGCGCATCGCCCGATACTGCGACCCGTGGCTGAGCGCACCCCAGTGGTCGTAGAGCACCCGGACCGGGACGCCCGCGTCGGCGCGCTCTCCGAGGGCCGCGAAGAAGTCCTCGGTGATCTCGTCCAGCCCCATGATGTAGAAGAGCACGTGCACGCTCTCGCGTGCGGAGCGCACGTCAGCTGCCATCCGCGCGATCGAGGTGTCGTAGTCGATCTCGAGATCCGCGGAGTTCCGGCCCGTGAGCGGGAAGGCGCCGAGCTCACGGTTCAGCCGCACCGCAGCCTGCAGCCAGCTGGGCACGTCCTCATCGAGCTCGCTGTCGGGGATATTCTGCGCCCGCACCCGCATCAGGCGGTTGACGGCCCGCTGCTTCTCGCGCCTGCGGCGCGGCAGCTGTGCGTTCCCCAGCATCAGGTACAGGGGGAAGCCGATCAGCGGGATCACCATGATCGCGAGCAGCCAGGCGATCGCCGAACCCGGCCGACGGTTGCGGGGCACCACGATCAGGCTCACCAGACGCAGCACGATGTCGAGCGCCCAGTAGACGTACGTGAACACCAGGACCCCGTGGTCGAGCAGCCATTGCCACACGTCGGTCACCCTCAGCTCCTCTGGTCGGAAACGGGAACGGCGGGCCCCAGAGGGACCCGCCGTTCAGGATACGGGGACGCAGTCGCCGCCCGAGGTGATGCTGATCAGTCGTTGCCGCGCAGGATCATCAGGATCCGCAGGATCTCGACGTACAGCCACACCATGGTGACCGTGACGCCGAAGGCGAGGCGCCAGGCGTACTTGCGCGGCACGCCTGCCTCGGCCGCGTGCTGGACGCCCTCGAAGTCCATCACCAGCGAGTACGAGGCCAGCACCACGGCGATGCCGCCGATGGCCAGGCCCAGCATGCCGTCGCGCAGGCTCTGGCCCATCAGCAGCATCGCGCCGATGTTGACCAGGCCGAACAGCATGTAGGCGATCATCGCGACCATGAAGATCTTGTTCAGGCGCGGGGAGGTGCGCAGCACGCCCATCCGGAACAGGACCAGCACGGTGCCGGCGACGGCGAGGGTGCCCACCACGGCCTGCAGCGCGATGCCGGGGTAGAAGTACTCCATGGTGCCGCTGAGGCCGCCGAGGAACAGGCCCTCGAATCCGGCGTAGAGCACCACCAGGATCGGCGAGGGCTGCTTCTTGAAGATGTTGATCAGCGCCGTGATCAGCCCGCCGACCACGCCGATCAGGGTCGCGGCGCCAGCGATCGCCAGGCCCGCCTGGGCTCCGGCCTCGCCAGCCATGAAGGCCAGCGCGTAGGGCAGCATCGCGACCGCGAAGCCGACCACGATGACGATGCCGAGGGTCGCGGTGATGGCGTTCAGCGCATCCCGCATCGTCATCCGGCCGGTGTCGTGACCGGTCGCGGAGGGACGGGCGTACATCGCCTCGAGCTGCTCCGCACCCGGCTGGGCCGTCGCGCTCTGGCCGTAGCCCTGCTGGGCGAAGCCCGAGGACCACTGGGTGTTCTGGGCGGGTGCGGCCTGTGCCGAGTTGCCGAAGCGCGGGGCGTTGTAGTTCGCACCGTTCTGAACGGCCTGGTCGCGGCCGAACACGATGTTGTGGCGTGCCATGGGGCTCCTCACGTGGGATCAGGTGGGTCGACGACCGACGCCAGGAGTGCGCTTCGTCGGACCGATTCCGCCATGGTACGGCGGAAACCCGAGATCTCGCTGTGTGCATGCTCTGCTCAGAGCGAAGGGCCGCATGCCGGGCCAGGCCCTCAGACCGAGCTGATGACCTCGCGGAAGCGGCGCAGCCGTGTGTCCTCGCTCGAGAAGAACTCCTCGGGTGTGCCGTCCTGCAGGACCTTCCCGTCCTCGAGGAACAGCACCCTGTTCGCGACCTGCTTCGCGAAGGCGAGGGAATGGGTGACGACCACGAGCGTGCGCTGCTCGGCGGCGAGTTCAGCGAGCACCGCGACCACCTCGGCGGCGAGCTCCGGATCCAGCGCGGAGGTCGGTTCGTCGAACAGCAGGAAATCGGGGTCCATGGCAAGGGCCCGGGCGATCGCGACCCGCTGCTGCTGCCCGCCGGAGAGGCGGTCGGGATAGGAGTGGGCCTTGTCGGCGAGCCCCACCTTCTCCAGCAGCTCCCTTCCCCGCTGGTCCGCCGCCTGCCGGGTCTGGCCGCGGTTCTCGCGCGGGGCGAGAGTGACGTTGCCGAGCGCGGTGAGATGAGGGAAGAGATTGAACTGCTGGAACACCATTGTCGAGCGGGAGCGGATCTCCCGCACCCGGGTGGCGGTCAGCCTCCCGCCGACCTCGATCGGCCCCTCCCCCAGGTCGATCGTGCCGCCGTCGGGCTTCTCGAGCAGATTCAGGCAGCGCAGCAGGGTGGATTTGCCGGACCCGGAGGGGCCCAGCAGCACCGAGGTGGTGCCGCGCTCGACGTCCAGGGAGACATCGTCGAGGGCGACCAGCTCACCGAAGGTCTTGCGCAGGCCACGCACCCGCAGCGGATCATCAGCGGACATGGGCGGACACCTTCTTCTCCAACTGGTTCTGGCCGAGGCTGAGCAGGGAGACCAGCGCCAGATAGATCAGCGCGACCTCGGTGTACATGATGAGGGGCTCATAGGTGGCGGCCGCGATCTGCCGACCCACCTGGAAGACATCGATGAGGGTGATCGCGAAGACCAGGCTGGTCCCCTTGACCAGATCGATGAAGTCATTGGCCAGCGGCGGCAGCACGATCCGCATGGCCTGCGGGGCGACCACCTTGCGGAAGGTGGCCGCGCGCGAGAGATTCAGCGACTGAGCGGCCTCGAACTGTCCGCGCGGGATCGAGAGGATCGAGGCGCGGACCGCCTCGGAGGCGTAGGCCCCGGTGTTCAGGGCCAGCGTGATCACCGCCGCTGGGAACGCAGCCAGCTCGATGCCCACGCTGGGCAGGCCGAAGTAGACGATGAACAGCTGCACCACCAGCGGTGTCCCACGGAACACCTGCACATAGATCCAGGCCGCCGCCTTCAGAGGCGCCGGCGCATACAGCCGCGTCAGGGCCACCACCACCGCGATCACCAGCGCGATCGCGAAGGACAGCAGCGACAGCGGGACCGTCATCTCGATCATCGCGGTCAGCAGCCGTGGGAGCGACTCGATCCAGAGCTCGAGGAAGCGGGGCATCGGGTGTCTCAGCCCTCAGGGGTGATGTCCTGGCCCACCCATTCCTCGTAGATGGCGCTCAGGGAGCCATCGGATTTCATCCCGTCCAGGATCTCGTCCACCGCGCCGAGCAGGGCATCCTGGCCCTTCTGCATGATCGCGCCGACCGTGACGTCGGTGGGCAGCTCGGCGTCCAGCAGGCGGAAGGCGGCATCGGGATGCTCCTCCTGGTACGTCTGGAAGGAGATGATGTCGTTGGCGGTCGCGTCGGCCCGCCCCTGGATCACCAGCTCTATGGCTTCGGCGAAGCCCTGCACCGGGACGATCTCGGCACCGAGGGCCTCCATCTGCTGCGCCCAGTTGCTGGTCGCAGTCTGCGCGGAACGCTTGCCCTCGAGCTCCTCGACGGTCTGGACCTCGGAACCCTCCGGCACGGCGATACGGCCGATCGAGCGGGCGTAGGGTTCGGTGAAGGCGTACTTCTCCTCCCGCTCCGGGGTGATGCCGACGTTGTTGACAACCAGGTCGTAGCGGTCCACGTCGAGGCCGGCGATGAGCGAGTCCCACTCGGTCTCGATGTACTCCGGCGTGACCCCCAGCCCTTCGGCGATCGCGTCGGCGATCTCCTTCTCGAAGCCGACCAGCTCACCGGTCTCGTCATGGAAGGCGTAGGGGCGGTAGGTGCCCTCGAGACCGATCCGGATGGTCCCGTTCTCCTGGACGCGGGCCAGGATGTCCTCGTCCCCTCCGCCGGAGCCGCCCTCGGAGCTGCAGGCGGCCAGGACAGCGGCGATGGAGCCCCCGCCGAGCGCGAGAGCGAGGCGGCGAGTGGGGCGAGGGGCGATGCTCATGGTGGGGTCCTCTGTGGTGTCCGGAAGGGTGGGGACGCGGTGTGCCGCAGGCTCAGCGTGCGGCGACGGCCAGTGCCTGGTCAAGGTCGTCGAGCAGGTCATGGATGTCCTCGATGCCGACGCTCAGGCGCAGCATCTCGGGCGTGATCCCGGCATTCGTCCGGGCCTGGTCGGTCATCGCCTCGTGGGTCATGGTGGCGGGGCGGCATATCAGGGACTCGACCCCGCCGAGGCTCACCGCGAAGGCGGGATAGCGCAGCGCTTCGAGGAAGGCGATGCGGTCCAGGCCCTCCGCGAGCTCGAACGAGAGCACCGCGCCGACGCCGCTCGCCTGGGAGGCATGGATCCGAGCCTCCTCCTCGCTGTGCGAGCCGGGGAACCAGACCCGGGCCACGTCTTCGCGGGAGCTCAGGTGGGCCACGATCGCCTCGGCGTTGGCCTGCTGACGCTCGAGCCGCAGGGGCAGGGTCTTGATCGACTGGATCAGCCGGAAGGAGTCCTGCGGGGCGAGCACCCCGCCCTGTGCCTTCTGGGCGAGGGCGACGGCCTGGGCGAGCTGGTCGTCGTTCGTGGTGATCGTGCCCGCGAGCAGGTCGGAGTGGCCGGCGAGGTACTTGGTGGCGGACTGCACGACCACATCGGCGCCGAGCTCGAGCGGCTTCTGCAGCACCGGGGTCATGAAGGTGTTGTCCACGATCACCAGGGCGCCGTGGCGGTGCGCGAGCTCGGAGATCCGGCGCAGATCGGTGATCCGGAGGGTCGGATTGGCCGGGGTCTCGATGAAGACGGCTCGGGTGGTGGGGGTGAAGTCCTCGTCGGTGAGCGCTGCGAGGTCATCGACGAAGCGTCCGGTGACCCCACGGCCGGGGAGCACCAGATCCACGAAGCGATAGGTGCCGCCGTAGACGCTCGCCGGCAGCAGGACCTCATCGCCGACGACCAGGGTCGACAGCGCGGCCGCGGTGGCGGCCATCCCGGAGGCGAAGGCGAAGCCGTGCTCCGCTCCTTCGAGCGCGGCCAGCACGGTCTCGAGCTGCGCCCGGGTCGGGTTCGCACCGCGCTGATAGGCGAACTCGCCCTCCTCGGTCGCCCGGTCGAGCTCGAACGTCGAGGAGAGGTGCACCGGCGGGACCACGGCCCCGTGCTCGAAATCCCTCAGGGTATGCACGGCGGTGGTCTGGATGTGCACTGCGGCTCCTCGCTCCTCGATTCGGCGGCTCCCAGTCACAGTAGGTCAGCATCACGCCAGTCAGGAGAGTTGCGTGAACGGATGTGACGCATAAGCCGGCTGGCCCATAACCCAAAGGGGCGCTAATGCAGCAGCGCGGTGGGGCCCGGCCGTCGAGACCCGTCCGGTCCGGGACTTCGGCTTCCGCTCAGGAGCCGACGCTCACCGGGATCGCGTCCGTGACCGCGGGCACAGGCTCGACACGCTCCGGGGAGATGGCCGGGATCGACCCGGTGTAGGTGCTCTCGTGCTCGCGCAGCACCGCAAGGGTGTGCCGTGCTCGCAGGCGGAGCCCCAGCAGGGTCCCGGCGACCAGTGCGAAGCCCAGGCTCGCGAGGACGATCGCGACGAGCATCGGGGCGCGATAGCCGAAGCCCGCGGCGATCACCGCTCCGCCGAGGACCGCGCCGAGCGCGTTGGCGACGTTGAACGCGGCCTGATTCAGGGAAGCGCCGAGCACCTCGGAGCGGTGCGCCACGCGGATCAGCCAGGTCTGCAGCGCCGGGCTCAGGGCGGAGCTCGCGACGTTGACGGCGAAGAAGCCCAGCAGCAGCCCGACCAGGGAGTCCTGCGAGCCGAGGAAGAGCCCCACCAGGGCGGCGATGTACAGCGGGAAACCGATCAGCAGGGTGCCGTTCAGCGAACGATCCGTCGCGGCGCCGCCGGCGATGTTGCCGAGGGTCATCCCCAGGCCCGCTGCGGCGAGCACCCATGGCACCAGCGCGACAGAGGCGCCGGAGACCTGGGTGGCGATGTCGGCGACGTAGCTGAAGACGGCGAAGCCGCCCGCGAAACCGACCGCTGCGATGGCCATGACGATCCACAGCTGCAGACGGCGCAGCGCGACGATCTCGTCGACCATCCGCCGCCCCGCGACCGGCGCCTGGTGCGGGACCGCCCAGCGCAGGGCGAGCACGGTGAGCACGAAGATCACGGCGATCACCAGGTAGACGACGCGCCACCCGGCGACCTGGCCGAGCGCGGTCATCAGGGGCACGCCGACGAGGTTGGCGACGGTCAGGCCCGAGAGCGCGACGGCCACACCCTTGCCCTGGCTGCCCGGCCCCATCAGCGAGGCGGCCAGCAGCGAGGCCACCCCGAAGTAGGCGCCGTGCGGGAGGCCGGCGAGGAAGCGGGCGACCACGGTGAGCTCGAAGGTCGGCATCAGCGCGGAGAGCACGGTGCCCGCGACGAGGGCGACGGCCAGGGCGGTGATCATGGTGGTGCGGCTCCAGCGCACGGAGAGCAGTGCCAGCACCGGCGCGCCGACGACCACGCCGAGCGCGTAGGAGGTGATCAGGAGCCCGGCCCGGGCGATGCCCGCATCGGGATCGTCCGCCATCTGTGCGGGCAGCAGGCCGTCGGCGATGCCGGGCAGCAGGCCCATCGTCGCGAACTCGGAGGCGCCGATGCCCACGCCGCCGAGGGCAAGAGCGAACAGGGCCAGGGCACGGCGCCGTGGGGTGATCTCGTGCGGGGCGGGAGTGGTCGCGGGATCGGGCGCCGGGGTGGGCCGAAGATCGGTGGAGAGGGTCATGGGAGTTCCTCGACTATCGGAAGAGCAGATGCAGAAGGGCGTCATCGACCGAACGGACACAATAAGCCAACGCTGTTGCGTTAGGTCAAGGGGGTGGCTCGGCGGATCCTCGTCACACGGCCGCCATGCGAGGATGGGCATCGTGAGGACGACCGGACCGCTGGACCGCGTGGCAGGCGCACATGACGCCGCCGTGCTCGCCGTCGCCCGTCGCGGCGAACCCGTGGCCCGCACCGGTCTCGCCGACGCCCTGCAGGTCACGCCGCAGGCGATCTCCAAGATCCTGGCCCGCCTGATGGACCGCGGGCTGATGGCGGAGAGCGGATCCGTCTCCTCCGGCCCTGGCAAGCCCACCACGCTGTACCGGATCGTCCCCGAATCGCGGCGTGCGATCGGACTGCATCTGACGCGCTCACGGATGCACGGGGTGGTGGCGGACCTCACCGGACAGATCCTGGAGCGGCGGGAGGCCGTGATCGACGCGGAGCGGCCCGTCTCGGAGTTGATCGCCAGCCTCGCCGGGCAGGCGCGGGAGCTCGCGCGGCACGGGCCCGGCGAGCTGCTGGGCGTCGGCGTCGGGATGCCGGGGCCGGTGGACCCGGTCGAAGGCGTCTACCGCGGCTCCTCCTCCCCCACCGATGCCTGGCGGGGGGCGGGGATCCGCGATCTCCTGCTCGCCGAGCTCTCGGTCCCGGTGCTCCTGGACCACGATTCCCGCGCCGCGCTGGTGGGCGAGAGCTGGTCGCAGCCCGGCCTGCTCGACAATGCGGTGCTGGTGCTCGCCGAGGAGGGGCTCGGGGCGAGCCTGCGCCTGGACGGGGTGATGGTGCGTGGAGCCCACTCCCGCGCCGGGGAGGCCGGCCACATGGTGGTGCGGATGGGCGGGGAGCAGTGCCCCTGCGGGCGGCGCGGCTGCGCCGAGGCTGAGTACCTCGCCGCACTGTCCCGTGGGGAGCAGCAGCGCGCCGCGGATGTGCTCGCGACGGTGGTGCTGAACCTGGTGCGCCTGGTGGACGTGGACCGGGTGGTGCTCGGCGGTCGCTCTGTCTATGCGCACCATCAGGTGACGATGGACGCGATCCGGCGTGCCCTGGAGGACGGGCTGCGCGCCGGGGCGCGCGTGCATGTCGAGGTGCTGCTCTCCACCCGCGGGGTGGACCTCATCGCGGCCGGCGCCGCCTGTGAGGTGCTAGAGCACGAGTACGGGCTGCCCGCGCCGCTGGTCGGGCCCGACCTGTCCTGAGCCCTCAGCCGTCGATCGTGGCGTGCTCCCGCCGGGAGAGCTCGATCCCGGCCTGCTCGAGCTGGGCGAGCCGGCGCCGGGAGCGCAGGCGCAGCAGCGCGAGGGTCGCCAGCAGCATCAGGAAGCCCGTCGAGGCGAGGAGCGTGCCCACGAGCGTCGGGGCGGCGAGACCGAAGCCGGCCGCGATCACCGCACCGCCCAGCAGCGCCCCGACCGCGTTGGACACGTTGAACGCCCCGTGGTGCAGGGCGGCGCCCAGCATCTCCGAGCGGCCCGCGATCCGCATCAGCCAGGTCTGCATGGCCGGGCTGAGGGCGGAGTGCGCGAAGTTCACCAGGGTGAAGGTGAGAGTCAGTCCCACCGGATCGGTGACCGTCACGATCATCACTGCCATGCCCGCGATGTAGAGCGGGAAGCCGAGCAGCAGGGTGCCGTTCAAGGAGCGATCCGCGGCGATCCCGCCCAGGACGTTGCCGACCGTCGCACCGAGGCCCGCCGCGGCGAGCAGCCACGGGATGTATCCCGCGCCGAGCCCGGCGACCTGCTGGCCGATATCCGCGATGTAGCTGTACACGGCGAAGGAGCCGGCGAAGCCGACGGCGGCGATCAGCATCACGACCCAGAGCTGGAGGCGGCGGAAAGCCCTCAGCTCATCGACGATCCGGCGGCCCCGGGGGACGCCCTGAGCCGGGACGGTCAGGCGCAGCAGCACCGCGGTCACCACGAACACCGCGGCGATCACCAGGAACGACACGCGCCAGCCCTGCGCCTGGCCGAGGGCGGTCAGCAGCGGCACCCCGGCGAGGTTCGCGACCGTCAGCCCGGACAGGGCCAGGGCCGCGCCCTTGCCCTGGCTGCCCGGCCCCATCAGGGAGCTGGCCAGCAGCGCCGCGACCCCCAGGTAGGCGCCATGGGGCAGGCCGGCCAGGAAGCGGGCGGCGAGGGTCAGCCCGAAGCTCGGCATCAGGGCGGACAGCGCGGTGCTCACGACCAGCGCGACCGCGAGGATCAGGATGATGCGGGTGCGGCTCATGCGCACGGCGAGCAGGGACAGCGCCGGGGCGCCGATCACGACCCCGATCGCGTAGGCGCTGATCAACCAGCCGGCCCGGGCGATGCCCTGGTCCGGCTGGGTGGCCATCAGGTCGGGCAGCAGAGACTGGGCGATCTGGGGCAGCAGGCCCATGCTCACGAACTCGGAGGAGCCGATCCCGAATCCGCCCAGGGCGAGGGCGAACAGGGCGAACACCCGGCGGGCCCGGGACACGGGCGGGCGGGCAGGGATCTGGCCTTGGATCATGGCGGTCATGGGCACCTCCCGGGCAGCGGAGAGACGGGGCGACGAGCAGAGGAACACGGAGGACAGAACGGGGAGCGAGCGGGGGCGGCGCCGGAGCGGGCTCCGGCAGTGCGCGACGGAGTCCGGGCGCAGAAAAGGTGCCGCTGCGGCTCTGCGTCCGCGCTCGGCACCTTCGGGGACCAGGCTATGCGGGGGCGGAGTGCGGACGCCAGGGAGTCCCGCGGTCGGGCCTCGAGAATCAGGTCACACGTGGGCCCGGGCGCGCCCGGGATGCACAGTCATGCGATGCACAGTCACGCGATGCACAGTCACGCCCGAATGGGGCAGGCCGCTCAGGCGGGACGGGCCCCGAAGATGGCCGAGCCGACGCGGACGATCGTGGCACCCTCCTCGACGGCGATCTCCAGATCGCCGCTCATGCCCATCGACAGCTGCTCGAGCTCGGGGGCGCCCAGCTCCTCGCGGGCCCAGTCGCGCAGCTCGCGCAGCATCCGCAGGGAGGCGCGCACTGCGGCGTCATCGCTGGTGTTCGCGCCGATGGTCATGAGGCCGACGGGCCTCAGGGAGCTGCTCGCCCGCAGTCGCTCCACGATCGGTGCGATGGCATCCACGGTGGGCGCGAAGCCGCCCTTGGACTCCTCGCCGGAGGTGTTGACCTGCACCAGCACCTCGCGGGTCAGGCCGGCCGTCTCGGCGCGGCGCTCGAGCGCGTCGGCGATGCCCTCGCGGTCCACGCTGTGGATCAGCTCGGCGAAGCCCACGACGTCGCGGGCCTTGTTGGTCTGCAGACGGCCGATGAAGTGACGCGGCACCGCGTTGTCCACGAGCAGCGGATCGGCGTGCTTGGCGATCTCCTGCGCCCGGTTCTCCCCCACCGCGGCCCGTCGGCCCCGCTCGCGCAGCAGCTCCACCGCGACGGCGATCTCCACCGGGGTGCGCGTCTTGGTGGCCAGCAGTACGGTGATCTCACGGCTGTCGCGGCCCACCCGCTGTGCCGCTGCCTCCAGGCGGGAGAGCACCTCGTCGAGACGGGGTGCCATCCGCTCACGGTGGTCGAGGGCCAGGGAGGAGTCATCGGCAGGAACGGTCATGCTCCCATTGTGGCCGACATCGACGCAGCTCTGCGGCGAGCGCCCCGGCACCTGCGTCACAGTACCCCGGGAAGCAGCGAACAGCACGCTCCTCAGCTGCTTATCGCCGTGGTGCCCCCAGCGGGACTCGAACCCGCACTGTGCCGATTTTAAGTCGGCCGCCTCTGCCGATTGGGCTATGGGGGCGAGCAGCGGAGCCCCCAGTGCCGAGGCTCCTCACAGCGGGCAAGCCTATGCTGGAATGCATCATGACCGCTGCGATCCGGTCCCTCGCGGACTCCCTGCGCCGGTTCGGCGACGAACGCCTCGAGGCCCTGCTCGTCGCCCGACCGGATCTCACCTCGCCCCTTCCCCGCGGGATCGGCCCGCTCGCCGCTCGGGCCGCAGGCGCCACCTCCGCGCGGCGCGCCCTGGAGGCGCTGACCCTGCCGGAGCTGCATCTGGTCGAGGCCCTCGCCGTGCTCGACGACGGTGCGTCCCCCGCCCGGCTGGCTGCGGCGGTCTCCGCGGACCCGCCCACGATCGCTCCCGCCCTGGAACGTCTGATCACCCTCGCCGTGGTCTGGGGCGAAGATGAGCTGCACCTGATCCGCCCCCTCCGGGAGGGGATGCGCACCCCTGCGGGTCTCGCCGCCGCGACTCCCCAGGACCCCAGCGCGCAGGAGGCGCAGCAGCGGGTGGAACGGGCCCGCAGCACGCATCCCGAGGTGCTGGAGACGCTCGCCTGGGGGCCCAGCGCGGTCACCGGTGGCGGCCGGCTCGCCGCAGAGCTGCTCGCCGCAGGCATCGTGGTGGCCGACGGAAAGTCACTGCACATCCCTCGCTCTGTCCAGCTCGCCCTGCGGGATGGCCGGCTGCGCCGCACCCATCTCGCGCAGCGTCCAGCCCCGGACGGCCCCGAGCTCACCGAACGGATCCCCGGCTCGCGCACCGCCCAGGCCGTCGAGCGCGCCTTCGAGGCTCTCCGCCTGCTGGGCACGGTGCGCGGCTTCGACGAGGACCCGCCGGGGGTCCTGCGCCGCGGAGGCCTCCCCCAACGGGACCTGCGCCGCCTGGCAGAGCGTGCCGGAGCACCGCTGCTGACCTACGCGACGGTCCTGCAGTCCGCCTGGCAGGCCGGGCTGATCGGCCACGACGGTCAGGAATGGCACCCCACTCAGGACTGGGATACGCACCGCCTGCTCGCCGCGGAGCAGCGCTGGGCGGAGCTGACGCTGGCCTGGGCGCGCGGACACCATCTCGCGGCGGTGGTGGGGACCCCGGACTCTTCCGGCACCGGCCGCTCCCTGCTGTCCGACCTCACCCGGCGCGACGGAGTGCGCACCCGCCGCGGCAGCCTGCTGCGGCTGCTGCGCACCTCCCCCGGCGTGGACGCGAGCGAGGAGTCCCTGGCCGCAGCCCTGGCGTGGGCGTTCCCGCTGGTCCCCGCCGAGGTGATCCAGGAGGAGACCGGCGCGCTGCTGGTCGAGGGACAGGCGCTGGGCCTGCTCGACGGCGGGGCGCTCACCGTGCTCGGCCACGAACTGGTCCTCGCTCTGGACGAGGAGATCACCAGCGCGGACGCCCGACTCGCCACCGTCCTCGCAGCGGAAGCCCCGACCCCGGTCGCCGAGGTGCTGCTGGATGCTGACCTGACCGCCGTCATCCCCGGCCGGCCCGCCGAGCGGCTGCTGCCGCTGCTGGACTGGACCGAAGTGGTCTCCCGCGGGGGTGCGTTGACGCTGCGCTTCACCACCGCCGCCGTGCGTCGGGCGCTCGGGGACGGCCGCGATGCGGAGGCGCTGCTGATCCTGCTGGAGGAGGTCTGCCGCACACCCGTTCCCCAGGCGCTGACCTACCTGCTGCGCGATGAGCAGCGTCGCCACGGCCGGGTGCAGGTCTCCCGAGCCACCACCGTGCTCACCGCGGACGTCGAGGTGCTCGACCTGCTGCAGGTCGCACCCGAGGCCGCCGTTCTGGACCTGCACCGGCTGGCCCCCACCGTCGCCGTCACCCTCTCCGAGCCCGGGTTCGCCCTGCAGATGGCCCGCCAGGCCGGGCTCTCCCCTCAGGCCGTCGGAGCGGACGGCCGCCCGGTCCCCGAGGAGCTGACCCATTCCCTGCGCGGAGGTCCGGTCGAGCCGGACCTGGTGACCATCGACGGCCCCGAGCTGCGGGTGCCCACCCTCGAGGCAGTGGCCCGGCTCCGCGCCGCGGAGGAGGGTGCAAGCGATCTCTCGGTCACCGATCGCCTGCTGGATGCGATCTCGCGCAATGACGAGATCCCGCTCGGCATCGTCGACGGGCGCGGCGGGGTGGTCGTGAAGCACGCCCAGCCGCTCTCCCTCGAAGGGGGTCGCCTGCGTGCCCGGGAGGTCGGCCGAGATGAGGAGTTCACGGTGCTCGTGCACCGCGTGACCCTGAGCTGAGTGGAACCGGGCGCCAGATGCCAGGAGCCAGGGCCCTGGTACGAGGGATCCGAAGGATTATGGGGAGTCCTCCCCATGGCGGACCCTCCCCCGGTTCGCGATAGTATTCCCGTCGCCAGGACCGGACGTATGAGAACACCCGACCTGGGGCCCGGCTCGTCACCGCCGGGGAATGATCATCAGGAAGAAGGGGATTCCCATGACCACACCCAACTCGGGTTACGACATCGAGGCCATCAAGAAGAAGGCCCTGATCTGGACCATCGTCGGCTTCATCTGCGGCGGCGTCATCTCCGGCGTGCTCGGCCTGCTCGGCTACCTCAAGGCCGATACCGAGCCGGAGACCGCACAGAAGTTCACGAAGTGGGCCATGATCCTCACGATCATCGTCATCGTTCTCTACGTGGTCGTCGGCATCCTCTACGCCGTCCTCGTCGGCGCGGCGATCTCGAGCGGCTCGATGTGATCTCGCACAGCGTTTGACGAAGGCCCCGGACCTGCTGGTCCGGGGCCTTCGTCGTACTCGGGGGCGGGGCACCGTCACCGGCACCCCGCCCCGTCGACCAGTCCTGCGTCAGATCGACTGAGCTCCTACCGCTCGCAAGCTCGCAGTACGTCGATCAGTCCTGCGTCAGATCGACTGAGCTCCTACCGCTCGCAAGCTCGCAGTACGTCGATCAGTCCTGCGCGATCAGTCCTGCTTCGTCTCGCGGCGATCCTCGGACCACTCCACGTGGAAGGTGCCCTCGGCGTCGACGCGCTGGTAGGTGTGCGCACCGAAGTAGTCGCGCTGGGCCTGGACCAGGGCGGCGGGGAGGCGCTCGGCGCGCACCGCGTCGTAGTACGACAGGGTCGAGGAGAACACCGGCACCGGGTAGCCGGTCGAGGCCGCGAAGGCCACGATGCGGCGCCAAGCCGGGATGCACTTGGCGATCTCGGTGGTGAAGTACTCGTCCGCCAGCAGCAGCGGGAGCTTCGCGTCGCGCTCGTACGCCTCGGTGATGCGATTGAGGAAGCGGGCGCGGATGATGCAGCCACCGCGCCAGATCCGGGCCATCGCACCCAGGTCGATGTCCCAGCCGAACTCCTCGGCACCGGCGGCGATCTCGTCGAAGCCCTGCGAGTAGGAGACCAGCTTCGCGGCGTAGAGCGCCTTCTGCAGGTCATCGATGAACTGGGCGGGGTCGGCGATCTCGAGGGTCTGCGCCTCGGCGGGCAGCACCTTGCGGCCGGCCTCACGCTGCGGCGTGGAGCCGGAGACGGAGCGGGCGAACGTCGCTTCGGCGATGCCGGTGACCGGGACGCCGAGGTCCAGGGCCGTCTGCACGGTCCAGGCGCCGGTGCCCTTCTGGGCCGCGCGGTCGAGGATGACATCCACGAACGGCTTGCCGGAGGAGGCGTCGGTGTGGTGGAGCACCTCGGCGGTGATCTCGATGAGGAACGACTCCAGGTCGCCCTTGTTCCACTCGGCGAAGACGTCACCGATCTCGGAGGCGCTCTTGCCGAGGGCCTTGGACATGAGGTCGTAGGCCTCGGAGATGACCTGCATGTCGGCATACTCGATGCCGTTGTGGACCATCTTCACGAAGTGGCCCGCACCGTCGGCGCCGACGTGGGTGCAGCACGGCGCGCCATCGACATGCGCGGAGATCTTCTCGAACATGGGGCCGAGGCGGTCGTAGGACTCCTTGGTGCCACCGGGCATGATCGAGGGGCCGTTCAGCGCGCCCTCCTCGCCACCGGAGACGCCGGTGCCCACGAAGTGCAGGCCCTTCTCGCGCAGCGCGGCTTCGCGGCGGCGGGTATCGCCGAACAGGGCGTTGCCGGCGTCGACGATGATGTCGCCCGGCTCCATGAGCGAGGCGAGCTCGTCGATCACGGCGTCGGTGGGCTTGCCGGCCTTGACCATGATGAGCGCGACGCGCGGTTTCTGCAGGGAGGCGACGAAGTCCGCCATGGACTCCGAGGGGTAGAACTCGCCGTCGCCGCTGTGATCGGTCATGACCTTCTCGGTCTTGGCGACGCTGCGGTTGTGGAGCGCCACCTTGAAGCCGTTGCGGGCGAAGTTGCGCGCCAGGTTGGAGCCCATCACCGCCATTCCGGTGACGCCGATGTCTGCCACATCGGCGGGGGACGGAGCGAAGCTAGCCATGGGTTCTCCTCATGTCGGGTGCTGTCGAGCCGGGCGGAACCTCGCGGCCGACGAGACGTCGACAGGTCGGGCGTCCCGGTCCATCAGCTCCCATCTTAGGGATGTTGCGCCGGAGGTGCTCGGCAGTGCCAGGGCTTGCCGTGACCGGAGAGCTCGGAGGGAAGCGCCTTTCGGGGCCCTCAGGCCCCGACAGCAGCGCTCTCGGGGATCACGCTCCGGCATTGTCGGGCCTTGAGCACAGCCTGCGCACCCGTACCGTGGTCCCCGCCCTGCACCGCCCTCACCGGCCCCGAGAGAGAGCACTCCCCATGACCGTCCCGTCGCCGTACTCCGCACCACCCTCCCGCAGCCCCCACAGCTACGGCGCCCCCGGGATCGACAGCTCCGCCACGGTGCCGCCGGCAGCAGCTGGAGGCGCCGGGAGGCGTCCGGGTGCGGGTCCAGCGCCCGGGACGGATCTCGCCGCGGACCTCGGGGCGGCCCTGCGCTTCGCCGGCACGGCGCTGCTGCGCAATCCGGTGTCCTACCTGGTCGTGGGGTTCATCTACTGCGCGATCTACACCGTGATCATCGTCGGCGGGATGATCGGTGCCACCGCCGCGATGTTCTCGCGTACCGACCAGTGGACCTCGGACTACGTCCCCGTCGTCGAGCTGGTCCTGTTCTACGCGATCATGCTGGGCGCGATGGTGCTCCTGATCCCGTTCAGCCTGATGTGGCAGTCGGCGTCCGGTCGCGCCGCGGAGATCGTCCTCCAGGGCGGTCGGCCCACCATCGGACAGGCGCTCGTGGGGCCCTGGCGCATCGTCCTGACCTCCCTGCTGTACGGCCTGATCGTGGCGGTGGGGATGCTCCTGTTCTACATTCCCGGGCTGATCGCCGCGGTGCTGTTCATGTTCGCGATCCCGGCGTCGGCCCGCGGTGCCGCCCCGGTGGCCGCGCTCAAGGAGAGCTATGCCCTGGTGCGCGCGAACCTCGGCACCGCGATCGTCGCGTACCTGGTGCTCTCGGTGATCCTCTCGATCGGAGCCACGATTGTGGTGGGCATCCTGGTGATGACCCCGTTCATCGTGCTCTTCGAGCTCGGGATGTACGAGCGGCTGCGAGGCCATGAGCTGCCGGAGCCGGCCCGCGCCGGAGCCCAGGCCTGCCCCTGAGCTCGGACTCAGACATTCCGAGCTTCGAGCCCCGAGCCCTGATCGGCCCGTACGGTGGGAGAGCGGCCTGCCGGCCTCACCTCGCTCCCCTCGAAAGGCAGCACTCCGTGCCCTCCCCCTCCCAGCCCGCGGATCAGTCCTCTCACGAACATGGGTCTTCCGACCCCTCCTTCTCCTCACAGCCCTCCCCACAGCCGAACGCGCCGGTGATCGCTGGTGGGCCGGTGGCCGTCGGCATCCGCTGGGCCTGGAACGCCTTCACCCGCAATCTCGGCGCCTTCCTGGTGCCGGCCCTGGTCTATGCCGTGATCCTCATCGTCGTGATCATCGCCTTCGTGATCCTCAGCGTCATGCTCTCGATCGCGCTGCAACGCAGCGGTGGAACGCCGGGATACGCCACTGAGGCACCGGCGTTCAGCGTCGGCAGCGTGCTCATCTCGCTCGTCGTGGCGCTCGTGAGCGCGCTGTGGGTCTCGGGCATCCTCCACGCCGGCACCGCAGTCCTCGCCGGCCGCCGCCCGACGATCAAGGAGGGCTTCGTCGGCACGGGGACCACCATCGCCGTGGCCTTCGTGGTCGCGCTCCTCAGCGCGGTGCTGGGACAGCTCGCGCAGGGCGTGAGCTTCGTGTTCTACGTCCCGGCGATCGTCGTCTCCGTTCTGCTCTACTTCGCCACCGTCGAGGCGGCCCGGGGAGCAGGGTTCGGCGAGGCGATCTCCGCCAGCGTGCGCCTCGTGACGAAGAACGTCGGAACAGTCGTCGTCACCATGCTGCTCGCGTTCGCGATCTGCCTGACCATGATCATCCCGATCCTCGCGGTGGCCGTGATCCCGGTCATGCAGCTGCTGGTGCTCGGCGTGCACCAGCGGGTCACGGGCAACGCGCTCGTCGAGCCCGCTTCTGTCTGAGACCCCGGCGCAGCTCGAGTTCCGGCGTAGCCTCTTGTGATGACCGACGGCCCCCTCATCGTCCAGAGCGACAAGTCCCTCCTGCTCGAGGTCGACCATCCGCAGGCGCAGACCGCCCGCATCGCGATCGCCGCCTTCGCGGAGCTCGAGCGCGCCCCGGAGCATGTGCACACCTACCGGATCACGGATCTGGGACTGTGGAACGCGCGCGCCGCAGGCTATGACGCCGAATCGGTGGTCGCCGCGCTCGTGGACCACTCCCGCTACCCGGTCCCGCACTCGCTGCTGATCGACGTGGCGGACACGATGGACCGCTACGGCAGGCTCCAGCTCCGCTCGGATCCCGTCCACGGACTGGTGCTGCACGCACTGGATCGGGCGGTGCTCGAAGAGGTCTCACGGACCACGCGGATCCAGGGGATGCTCGGCGCCCGTCTCGATGAGACCACGATGGTGGTCCACCCTTCGGAGCGGGGCGCCCTCAAGCAGGCGCTGCTGAAGCTCGGCTGGCCGGCCGAGGATCATGCCGGCTATGTCGACGGCGAGGCCCACCCGATCTCCCTGCGGGAGGAGGACTGGCAGCTGCGCCCCTACCAGGAGGAGGCGGTGGACGGCTTTCGCCATGGCGGCAGCGGTGTGGTGGTGCTTCCCTGCGGCGCCGGAAAGACCCTCGTCGGCGCCGGGGCGATGGCCTCGATGCAGCGCACCACGCTGATCCTGGTGACTTCGACGGTCTCGGCCCGTCAGTGGAAGGACGAGCTGCTGCGCCGCACCACGCTGACCGAGGACGAGATCGGTGAGTACTCGGGGGCCGCCAAGGAGGTGCGCCCGGTGACGATCGCGACCTACCAGGTGCTGACCCTGAAGCGGAAGGGGATCCACCCGCATCTGGAGCTGATGAGCGCCCGTGACTGGGGTCTGATCATCTACGACGAGGTGCACCTGCTGCCGGCGCCTGTCTTCCGGATGACGGCGGACCTGCAGGCCAGGCGCCGGCTGGGGCTCACCGCGACGCTGGTGCGCGAGGACGGCCGGGAGGGTGAGGTGTTCTCCCTGATCGGCCCCAAGCGCTATGACGCCCCCTGGAAGGACATCGAGGCCCAGGGATATATCGCCCCGGCGGACTGCACCGAGGTGCGGGTGACGATGCCGGCCGCGGACAGGATGGCCTACGCCATGGCCGAAGCCGCTGACCGTCCCCGGTTGAGTGCCGCCCATGGCGCGAAGATCGAGGTGGTGCAGAAGATCGCCTCCCGTCACCCGGGCGAGCCGATGCTCGTGATCGGGCAGTTCATCGACCAGCTCGAGGAGATCGCCGAACGCCTGGACGCTGACCTGATCACCGGCCAGACCCCGGTCAAGCGCCGCCAGGAGCTGTTCGACGCCTTCCGCACCGGTCAGATCGACCGTTTGGTCGTCTCGAAGGTCGCGAACTTCTCGATCGATCTGCCGGAGGCCTCCGTCGCGGTGCAGGTCTCCGGCGCCTTCGGCTCCCGCCAGGAGGAGGCGCAGCGGCTGGGCCGCCTGCTCCGCCCGAAGGCGGACGGCCGCACGGCACACTTCTACACCGTGGTCATGCGCGACACCCAGGATCAGGACTATGCCGCCCACCGTCAACGGTTCCTCGCCGAGCAGGGCTATGCGTACACGATCATGGACGCCGACGACCTCAAGGCTGCTGCGGAGGCGGACTGAGCCGTCCGGGACCCACCGGCGCTGACCGGCGGGCAGGCCGCTAGCTGGATAGAGTGGGGACGCATCCCAACCGCCGGCGCTCCGTCGGCCCTCCCCCCAGGAGATCGACAATGACCTCATCCGACGATTCCCTCCGTCCCACCGGTCACGACGGCGCACCCCGTCCCGTCTCCCCGACCTCCGGCCCGACCGACAGCACCGCGGGTGAGACCGTCGCGGGCACCGAACGCTCGGCCACCGGGCGTCGCGCCGCTGAGCGGCCCGTCTCCCAGCCCACCACCTCGGAACCCGCCCCCGAGCTCGAACCCGTCGGCGGCGGCGGGAAGACCGCCGGCATGTGGATCGGGCTGATCCTCGGCGCGATCATCCTGGTGCTGCTGCTGATCTTCGTGATCCAGAACAACGTCACCGCCGGCTTCCGGTACTTCGGCGCAGAGTTCGATCTGCCCCTCGGAGTGGCGATGCTGCTCGCGGCGATCGCCGGCGCGCTGGTGATGGCGCTGGTCGGCTCGGTGCGGATGGTCCAGATGAGCTGGACGATCCGGAGGCTGCGCAAGCAGCAGGACAAGATCCACCGCGCCACCCGCTGAGCCCGTTCAGCTGACATCCAGCCGATTCCCAAGGTCGAGGAGGACGGTGGTCCCATGACGACGAGCGAAGAACAGGACTACGAAGCACGCCTGCTCGTGGTCGACGACGAACCCAACATCCGCGACCTGCTCGCGACCTCCCTCCGTTTCGCCGGCTTCGAGGTGTTCACCGCCTCGACCGGCAATGAGGCGATCCGCGAGGCCACCGAGCATCAGCCCGACCTGGTGGTGCTCGACGTGATGCTGCCGGACATGGACGGTTTCACCGTCACCCGGCGCTTGCGCGACCGTGGTGAGCAGTACCCGATCCTCTTCCTCACTGCGAAGGACGAGACCCAGGACAAGGTCACCGGCCTCACCGTCGGCGGCGACGACTACGTCACCAAGCCCTTCAGCCTCGAAGAGGTCGTGGCCCGCATCCGTGCGGTGCTGCGCCGCACCCACGGCGGCTCCGAGCCCACCGTGGACAGCTCGCTGGTGGTCGCGGATCTGCGCCTGGACGAGGACTCCCACGAGGTCCACCGCGGGGACGTGAACATCGAGCTGTCCCCCACCGAGTTCAAGCTGCTGCGCTACCTGATGCTCAACGCCGGCCGGGTGGTCTCCAAGACCCAGATCCTCGACCACGTCTGGGACTACGACTGGTCCGGCGAGGTGGGGATCGTGGAGTCCTACATCTCCTACCTGCGCCGCAAGGTCGACGTCATCGGCGACCCGATGATCCACACCAAGCGCGGCATCGGCTACGTCCTGCGAGCCCCCGAAGGCTCCTGAGGCGTGGCGCTGCCGACCCTGCGCGCCGAACGGCCCGTGTCCCTGTGGACCCGGATCGTCGCCCTCATCTCGGCGCTGCTGGTGCTCGGCACGGTCGTCACCGGGAGCCTCTCCCTGTTCCTGCTGAACCGCACTTTGATCCAGTCCGTCGACAGCAACCTGCAGGCAGGCATGGGCGAGATGCTCGCCTTGGCCCAGCAGGAGCTGGAGGGGGACGACGACGCGATCCGCAACAGCACCTACACCCCGGTCGAATATGCGATCGAGATCCGGGACCGGGACGGGCGGCGCATCGACGGAGCCGTGGTCTACTACGGCCCCGGTGACATCGTCATCCCGTTCCCGACGCTGAGCGAGGAGCAGATCCTGCAGCAGGGCGGCCGCCCCTTCACGGTGCTGGACTCCGCGGAGAACCGGTGGCGGGTGGTGGCGATGCTGAACTCCGGACCCGACGGAGGCAGCGTGTACGTGGCGCTGCCGCTGACCGGTGTGGACCGCACCATGCATGAGATGGCACTGGTCATCGTGCTGGTGGGGACGATGGTGGTGCTGGTGGGCATGGGCCTCGGCGGGTATGTGACCCATCGGGCGCTCGAACCGCTGCGCGACGTCGAGGCGACCGCCTCCCAGATCGCCGGCGGTGACCTCTCCCGCCGGGTTCCGGTCACCCGCACCAGCCTCGAGGTCCATGATCTGGCCTTCTCCCTGAACGAGATGCTGGTGCGGATCGAGCAGGCGTTCGCCGCGCAGTCGACCTCCGAGGAGCGGGCCACCGCCTCCGAGGCGAAGATGCGTCGCTTCGTGGGCGATGCTTCCCATGAGCTGCGCACCCCGCTCGCAGCCATCCGCGGCTTCGGCGAGCTGTACCGGATGGGTGCCCTCCCCAAGGACGAGGACGTCGCCTCGGCGATGCGCCGCATCGAGGATGAGGCGAAGCGGATGGGCTCGCTGGTGGAGAATCTGCTGCGTCTGGCCCGGCTCGACGAGAAGCCGGAGCTCGCCCTGGATCCGGTGGACTTCACCGATGCCCTGTTCGATGCGGCCCAGGACCTGCGCGCGCTGGATCCCGGTCGGCAGGTGATGGTGACCTCGCTGTCGGGAACGCCGCTGTCCGTGCAGCCGCATCTGTCCATCGGCGTGCTCGGCGACGAGGCCTCCCTGCGACAGGTGATCCTGAACCTGGTGGGCAATGCGAACCGGCACACCCCCAAGGGTTCCCCGGTCGAGATCGCCGTCGGCTACCTCTCCCCGCAGCGGGTGCGGATCGAGATCCGGGACCACGGCGAGGGCATCGACGATGATCAGCGCGAGAAGGTGTTCGAGCGCTTCTACCGCACGGATGCCTCGCGGATGCGCTCGGCGACGCAGGGCGGCGGGGCGGGGCTCGGGCTCGCGATCGCGGCCTCGATCGTCCAGCAGCACGGCGGCACCATCGGGGTGTCCGAGACCGAGGGTGGCGGCGCCACCTTCTGGCTCGAGGTGCAGGGCACCGAGATCTCGCCGGAGGCCCGGGTGCGCCCGGATCAGCTGCGGGCGCTGAACGCGGAGAGCCCCGGCGAGGCCCCGGAGCAGGACGAGCCCTGAGCATCGAGAGGCCCTGAACGCCGAGGGGCACGGGGACGCGGGTTCCTCACCGAGGAGCCCGGGACGATGAGGTGCCAGAGCGGTGCGGTGCCAGAGCGGTGAGCGGCTGGGTCAGCGCCCGTCCTCGAGCACCTGGCCGATGAAAGCGGCCTCCCCACGAGCCCGCGCGAGCCGGTCCAGCAGCTCCAGCAGCTCCATCGCCTCACGGCGAGCGTGGTCGTCATGGGCTTCGATGCGCGGTGCGGCCGACGGGTCCTCCCTGGTCATCCGGAACGCGCCACGGGCGGCTTCACGCGCTGGCGGCAGCGGGTCCACGTGCCCGAGCTGGCCCACGATGAGGTCCCGCGGGACTCGCTCCAGGCCCAGAGCGGCGGCGTGCGCGGCGCTGCGCCGGGCGCGGGCTGCAGGACGGTCCAGGAGCTTCACCCGCAACCCGGACGAGATGAGGATCCGGGTCAGCTCCCTATCGCCCACGAACTGCACCCCGACCTCCCGCAGCGCCCCCTCTGCGGAGGTAGGCCAGTCGTAGTGGTCCAGGTCGAAGGAGCGGGGAGGCAGGCCCGCCCGGGCGGCGATCTCGTGCAGCTCCTCGAGCGAGGCGTCCGAGATCAGATGGCCCCACAGCAGTCCGTGGCGCGGCCAGCGCGGGGTGTCGGCGAAGACGGTCATGAGCGTGCTCCCTTCCAAGGATCCGGTGCAGTCTCGACCCGTCGGTGCTCGACACGTCGGGGTTCGCCCTGTCGGGTCGCGACCTGTCGGGTCGCGCCCTGTCGAGTCGCGATCTGTCGGGCCGGGGCGGCGGAACCGGCCAGGAGGCGCAGCAGCCTTTCGAGCGGGCCGCGGTGGCCGTGGCTGCGCAGCAGAGCGGCCAGCAGGATCATCGCCAGCCAGGTCAGCAGCACGATCACCGCCGCACCGGCGGTACCGAGCCGCGCTCCGAGATCCAGGG
Source organism: Brachybacterium sp. (assembly GCF_052095815.1). Taxonomy (NCBI): domain Bacteria; kingdom Bacillati; phylum Actinomycetota; class Actinomycetes; order Micrococcales; family Dermabacteraceae; genus Brachybacterium; species Brachybacterium sp. The sequence continues at coordinate 100,223 of NZ_JBQDLF010000004.1, forward strand.
CATAGGGCGGGAACAGGGCCAGGAACACGATCGACTGCCCGATATAGGCGCTCAGGGAGGCGGCACCGAGTGCCTCGATGCCACGGATCGACGAGCCCAGCAGCCGCTCGGCCCGCCCCACCCCCTGCTCGCCGCGGTGTCGCACGTGCTCGACCAGCAGCGCCGCGGCGGCGGCCAGACCGAGGGCTCCCACGATCCCCGAGTACTGGTGCACGACGCCCAGGATGCCCAGCAGCAGCTCGCTGTCCAGGTGCGCGTGACCGGGATCCAGCACCAGCGCGAGGGTCAGCGGGATCGCGCCGAGCACCCCGACCAGCAGCCCCCACCGCATCAGAGGGATCAGCAGGTCACGATTCGCGAGTACTTCCTCGAGCAGCCGCAGCCGGGCTGCAATCGCACCGAGCGCCATCGGGGTGAGCAGCCCGAGGTCCAGGAGCGGGGTGAGCGCGGTGCTGCGCAGCGCCGCCTCGGCCCGCAGCGCGAGGCCGGTGAGGTAATCGGGGGCGGAGGCCGCGGCGTATCCGCTGCCGCCGCTCAGCCCGATGGTCCCATCGGTCCAGCCCCACACGCCGAGCGCCGGCAGGGCGATCACGGCGACCAGCGGCATCACCATGCGGTGACGGGTGATCAGCAATGTGCAGAACATGCCGATGATCGCGTAGCCGACCAGGATGTCACCGCTGAACAGCAGGACCGCATGGGCGAGGCCGATCAGGAGCAGCACCAGATGGCGACGGAGCATGCGCAGCACGAAGCGCCCCGCACTCTCGCCGCGCTCCTGGGAGCGGCGGTGGAGGATCCCGATGCCGTAGCCGAAGAGCATCGCGAACAGCGGGAATCCGCGGTTGTCGGCGAACAGTGCGACGAGCACGTCCGCAGCACGATCCAGCGCGGTGGCGTCGAGCTGTTTCAGCAGCACCGTCCACTGCGAGCCGTGCAGCCACCCCACCGTGTTGGCCAGCGCGATGCCGAGCAGCGCGAGGCCGCGGGCGAGATCGGGCCCGCCGGCGCGGCGTGCAAGGGGGACGGAGGTCATCACCGCGCTCGCCGCGACCGGGAGCGTGCGGCGCTGCCGACGGGGCTGGTGCTCATGCGCGCCATGGTCCCACAGGGTGCTGGCCGATCCCGGCAGCGCCAGTCAGGCTCGGCGCACCCAGCGACGCTGCGCGAGCAGGAGAGCGAGGACCCCGCCGCCGAAGGTGAGCACGAGAGTGAGGCTCTGCCCGACCCTGGCAGCGACCACGAACCGGGTGGTGCCGGCCGCGCCGAGGGCGGCTGCCGCGTCCGATTCCAGGTTCATCAGGACGACGCTGGCCAGCAGCGTGCTCCCGGCGACCATGAGCCAGGCGAGCAGACTGATTCCGATGAACTGGGCAAGTGCGCCGATCCTGGAGGGCCGCTCCCCGAGTTGGATGGCGCGGCCGCCGACGAGTGCATGCGTCCACAGGATCGCCCCGGACCACAGCCCGATGTCCACGAGGTGGTCCCACCAGGTCATCGGCAGCGGTCCGAGTTCGGTGCTCCGGATGTCGAAGCTGCTCCAGTGCCTCGCATCGGGGAGCCACTGGGTCAGGCAGATGGCGCCGACGGCGCCGAGGGCGAGCACCAGCTGCCCGCCGCAGATCATGAGGGTGCGAGCGCGCACGGCGTCGGCGCGGGAGATCAACAGCGCACTGCGCTGGTATCTGCCGTCCTCGGAGGCGTCGGCGAGATCCGCGGGCAGGCGCGCGGCGAGCAGGATCGCGACCACGCCGAGGCGGAGTTCGGCGAGGATGGCGACCAGCACGATCACCGCCGCGAGCAGCGCGTAGAGCAGGATCCGCCCGCGGTGGTGCTGCCACTCCAGCCCGAGCGCCCGTCCCAGCGAGGTCAAGGGGCGCGGCGCGGATCGCGCGGCAGTGCGCGAGTCAGCGGTGCCGGTCATCGTGAGACCTCCCGGAGGGTGAAGGTGAGGACGTCCTGGAGCGTGGGGCGGCGCAGATCCGTGAGCCCTTCCAGCCCCACTGCGTCCTCTGCGCGCACCAGCGCTTCGAGCTGGTCCCCGCTGCGGCGCGGACCTCGCAGCACCGCGGCGTGCTCACCCAGATGGTGAGGCGAGGTCGCGGCGGTGGCGCTGGCTGTGGCGCTGGTGGTCGTGGCGACCAGATGCTCCTCGATCAGATCGATCACGGAGCCCTCGAGCACGACACGACCCTCATGCAGCAGCACCAGGTGGTCCACGAACCGTTCGATCTCGCCGAGGTCATGGGTGGACAGCAGGATCGTGCGGTCCTCTCCCCCGGCCTGGTGCTCCCGCAGTTCGTCGAGCACGTCGGTGCGGGCCAGCGGGTCGAGCCGCGCGAAGGGCTCGTCGAGCAGGAGCAGATCGGGGCGGATGCCGAGTGCGACGGCGAGCAGCAGCCGGGTCCGCTGTCCGGCCGAGAGCCGGCGCAGCTGGGCACCAGGATCGATTCCCGCGCGACGCAGCAGGTCGCCGGTGAGGCGGGCGTCGTAGGAGGGCTCGACGCGGCGCTGGGCGAGCACCAGATCGTCGGCCGTCCAATGATCCGGCTGGAAAGGGGCGTCGGGGACGACGCCGACCCCGGCGGGCAGGGCGTCCTCTGCGCCCCCGAGGGGTGCTCCCAGCACTTCGATCGTGCCGGAGCTGGGCGCCAGCGCTCCGGACACTGTGCGCAGCAGGGTGGTCTTGCCGGCGCCGTTGGTGCCGACCAGCGCGGTGACCTGGCCGCGCGGCACCCCGAAGGTGACACCGCGCAGCACGTGACGCAGCGGCCGGGTCCATCGCTGCGCATCGGGCAGGTGGACATCGAGAGCACGGACCGTGATCGCGGCGACTGCGGGGCCCGCAGCGGGCAGGTCGAGAGGCATGCCGAGGGGCACGGTCATCTCACCGTTCCCGGTCGACCGGAGTCGAGGCCACGGATCCAGCGGCGCGCTGAGCTCCGCAAGCGGAGCAGGAGCACGGCGAGCAGCACCGCCAGCACCACTCCGACGATCACCATCCCGCCAGGGCCGGACCAGAGATCGAACCGCAGCACGATCTCCACCAGCGCAATCGGGATCGCCAGCACCACTCCGGCGAGGAAGTAGATCAGGATGCTGAGCACGGCCATGCTCCGCCCGGGCCGTCGCATCGTGCACTCGCCGCCGACGACGATCCCGGTCGCCACCAGGGCGGCCAGGGAGAGCAGCGCCCCGACCAGGATGATCGGGAGCTGCGGTGCGCCAGGGTCACCGGTGAAGGAGAAAGGCGCGGCTCCCCCTGCCGTCTCACGGCCCAGGAGCACCGAGATCACCGCACCAACGGCGACAGTCACGACCACCGCGGCATGCTCCACGCCGATCAGCGCCAGTCGACCGCGCACCCGGTCCGCACGGCTGAGCCCGAGGCTGGCTCTCAGCTCGTCGCGCTCGATGGTGTCGGCCCGGCCGTAGCGGTACCAGCCCAGAGCCGCCCAGAGGGTCAGCAGGCCGGCGTACTGGTCGGTGGCGAGCACCGCGCAGAGCAGCGCGAGCGCGCAGAGGAGGAGTGTGAGGGCCACGCGGCCGGCATTCAGCCGCAGCTCGGTGTGAAGGATGAGGCCCGTCGGCCGTTTATCGGTGGGCAGTCCGCGGGGAGTGCGTGCAGCGGTGGTGGTGCTCATCGGTGAGTCCTCCTCAGGGTGGGGGCATCGGTCCGCGCAGCGCGGAGCACATGCGTGACGATCTCGCTCACGTCGGGCCGGCGCAGGGACGCGCTGGTCGGTAACCCCACGGCGTCATCGACGGCGACCAGGGCCCGGGTGCGGGTACCGGTCGTCGTCGGCCCGATGAACGGCTGACCGGGCCCCGCCTCCGCGTCGGTGCGGTCCAGCTCGCACAGCAGGAACTCCTCCCGCAGGGATTCCACCTCCCCGCTGAGGACATCGCGCCCCTGCGCGATGACGACGAGCTGGTCGACGAAGCGCTCCATGCCGTCGAGGTCGTGGGTGGCCAGCAGGAGCGTGCGCTCCTTCTCGGCCATGAAGTCGCGCAGCACCTCGATCAGCTCCATCCGTGCGAGCGGATCGAGATGGGCGAAGGGCTCGTCCAGGATCAGCAGCTGCGGATCCTGAGCCAGGGCCGCGGCGAGCCCCAGCTGGGTTGCCTGGCCACGGGAGAGGCGGCGAAGCTCCCGCTGGTGCGGGACCCCGAAGGTGGTCAGGAGCTCCTCGAAGCGGGAGCTGTCGAAGCCGGGGACCACCCGGCGGCGCAGTCTGGCCACGTGCTGCGGGGTCCAGCGCCGCGGATGGGCCGAGATGTCGGGCATGCTCGCCGCCCCCTGCGGGGGATGCACCCGGGCGGGGCCGAGGGCTGTTCCGAGCACCTCGATGGTTCCCGTGGTGAACGCCAGTGCGCCGGTCACCGTGCGCAGGGTGGTGGTCTTGCCCGCCCCGTTGGCGCCGACCAGAGCTGTGACCTGACCCGTCGGGACTGCGAGGTTCAGGCCGCGCAGGATCGGAAGGGCTTCGGTGTACGGGCGGTCGCCTGAGTGGATTCGCACCTCCAGGTCACGGATCGTGACGGCATTGCTCGGACGCTGAGTCATTGAAACTCCTCCAGACGGTGAGCGAGGCGGGCGGCCAGCTCCCGGTCCTCGATCCCTGCGGTGCGGGCAGCGCGGAGCGCCAGGTCGAAGCCCTCGTCGATCTGCTCCAGTGCGCGGCGGCGCAGCTGATCGCTGTCCTGGGCGCGCACGAACACGCCCTTTCCGCGCACCGCGTCGACCAGGCCGTCCGCCACCAGCTCGTTGTAGGCGCGCGTGGTGGTGATGACGCTGACCCGCAGGTCGCGGGCGAGCGCGCGGATCGATGGGAGGGCGTCCCCCGAGGTGAGAGCGCCGGTGAGGATCGCGGTGGCGATGCCCTCCCGGATCTGCTCGTAGATCGGCGCGGAGGCGGAGGGGTCGATCGGGATGTGCATCGCGCTCCCTCCCCACTGAAAGTGAACCTACTGTCTATACACAGCATAGACAGCTGGAGGACGGGGACGTCAACCCTTCCGAGCAAGCGGCATGCCAAGCGGGCGGCATGCCACCGCAACTCCGACCAGGACTCCCGGCACCGCGCCCGCGCGGACAGCACTGCGCCCTCACGGAGGTGCCACCGGCGGCACCAAACTGCCTTTATCCACATTTTCCGGGAGGTCTTGACATTCTCGATCCAATCAGAACGCCACGATCGATGCTTTACGTGAAGACATTCCCGTGAATGCCTCAGCTGCACACCCTCCTGCCCGTCCAGCTTTCTCGTCAGCAGCACGCCACTGCCGCCCAAGATTCCGAACCTCTCCCTGCGTAACGCTCCAACCTGCACAGACGCCGCATCTGCTCCCATGACAATTGAGGGTCGAGCGTCCCCTCACCGCGTCCCCCACCCCAACCTTTCCTCCACAGTGGTCATCCATCCACAATTTCATCCACAATTCCGTCCACAACCTTGGAGGCTATCCACAGATTCCCTGCAGGGGTAGCGGACATTTTCGAATCTACATACGATGGAAGCATGGAATCGACACCGATGGGCCGCGGGGACCACCCCGGCGAGGACACCCCTCGCCGGGACGTGGCGCCGCCGTCGGGAGATGTCCTCGAGGAGGTGCTGGGCCGGTTCAGCGCAATCGAGACCAGTCCTGAGGCCCGCGCGCTCGTCGCCCAGGTCCTGGCCGCGACCCTGATGGCGTTCACCCGCACCCGCTCAGTGCGCGACTCGCTCCCGGATACCGCCCCCGAGAGCGCCGAAGAAGCGCTCGCCGTCCTCGCTGGCGTCGATCAGCTGCGCGCCTCCCTCGCCGCGATCGATGCGTCCTGGCAGGTCGCCGCCGAGGACCGGATCCGGCGCGATGACCTCGCGCGGGGCGTGCCGTCCTCAAAGCAGGGCCGCGGCGCCGGGCAGGAGACCGCGCTCGCCCGCCGGATCTCGCCGTCCACCTCCTCGTTCTCCCTGGCGAAGGCCCGCCGACTGACGCAGAACATGCCCAGTGCGATCGAGCGTCTGTGGGCCGGTGCCATGACTGATCAACAGGCCTCCGCAGTCTCTGGTGCGCTTGACGGTGCCAACGCGGACACCTGCCACAGGGTGGATGACCACCTCCGCGAGCACCCCGAGTTCCTGCAGGGCAAGGGATACAAGCGCTTGCGAAGCGACACTCAGAAGCTGGTTCAGCAACTCGAGCCCGAGACATCCCGCCAGCGTGCGGAGCGTGCCGCTCGCGCCCGGCACGTGCGGATGACTCCCCTGGCTGACGGGATGGCCAGGGTGACCGCCGTACTGCGAGGGGTCGACGCCGCCGGACTGATGAACTCCCTGAATACCCGCGCCGAGTCACTGCGCGTCGCAGGGGCCAAGGCCTCCGTCCCCGCGCTGGAAGCGGATCTGCTGGTCGACGACGTGCTGCGTGGTGGGCAGGCCGAGGAGCCCGGCGATCAACACGTCGAGCCCAGAGATCAGCACGTCACACCCGACGACCAGCACATCACCCCCAGCGACCCGGGCGCAGAGCCTGTCGATCCGGTCCACGAGCCCGGCGCTTCCGAAAAGCCTGAAGAGGCTCGGGAATCCCAAGAAGCCCAGGAAGCCCATGCGGCAGGCGCAGCCCCCGAGGTTGACGCCGCCGAGCAGGCGGCTCCGAGGATGCCCCGCACCCGTCCCGGCCTGGACGTCGGCATCGTCATCTCCGACACCGCACTGCTGGGTCAGGACGATGGCTCCGAGACCGCTGAACTCGAGGGCTACGGCACCATCCCCGCCCACATCATCCGAGACACCCTGCTTGGTCAGCCACCAGGTCACCTTCGAGCCGATGAGGACGAGCATCCCGATGACGTGGTCTCGGCCTTCTACCGTCGGCTGTACCGAAGTCCGCGCACCGGCGATCTGATCGCGATGGAGTCCCGGGCGCGGGTATTCCCCGCCGGTCTCGCCCGGATGATCCGCTGGCGCGACACGACCTGCCGCACCCCCTGGTGCAATGCGAAGATCCGCCACATCGACCACGTCGTCCCGCATCACAAGGGCGGCCCCACCAGCTATGCGAACGGCCAGGGGCTGTGCGTGCGCTGCAATCTGCTCAAGGAGCTCGGCCTGTGGGTGCTCAGCCCGCTGAGCAGTTCCCACGCTGCCGCCGACATGACCGCGGCTGGCAACGCGAATGGGCCTGCGACCGAGACGGGTGCAGCGACCGGGACAGGGGCCGAGGCAGAGACTGGGATCGAGACCGAGACAGGATCCGAGGCAGACGACTCCGGGACAGCTCTCGCCGACCCGTCATCACCGCCGCGAGCCTGGATCTGGAGCAGCCCGCACGGGGCCATGGGCACCTCGTTCACACCGTCACAGCTCACGCCATCTGAATTCACGCCGTGGCCCGGTCCCCCGCCCGAGAAACACAGCGGCGACGAGCCCAAGCACGACGACTCCGAGGACCACAATTCAGCGGACAACCCCGATTGCGGCGATGCCGACGACGAGTCGGAACCGCCGGAGACGCCGACCACCTCGTAGGCCGCTGAGTCCCAGCCTCGCGCTCCAGTGACGAGCAGGTGCGACTCAGCGACCTGCGCTGGCGCGGGTGCCCTGATGGTGGCGCAGCAGCCAGCGACCGTTCTCGCGCACCCACAGCGAACTGCGGTGCACGGTGTCGCCCTGCCCATGGGTCGAGTACTGCAGGAGCACCACGCCGGGGGCGATCTCGTCGGCGATGAACTCTTCCGCCTCGATGGCCTCCAAGGGTGCGAGGTGGGCGAGAATCTCGTCGCGGTCGTAGCGGCGCCCGCTCGCACCGACCTCGCTGAAGTCCGGGTGCAGCAGCTCGGCGGCGCTCGGCGGATCCGCGCGCAACGTCGCGCTGAGCAGTGCGAGCTCGCGTGCGGTGATCTGCTCGAAGTCGGTCGCGCCGGGCGCGTCGGCCACCAGCACCGTCTCCTCGGATGCGGTCGAGCAGCTCGCCGGGGTCGGCTGGGCGGCGGGTTCGTCGAAGAGGCTGAAGAGGTCATCAGCCGGGGCGGCGGCACTGGGCGCGCCCGCGGCGGCCTCCGGAGAGACCTTTGCGGCGGCTGGAGCTGACGGCGCAGCATCCGCGCCGGGATAGCCGGGGCCCACCTGCGGGTCCTGCTTCCTCTGGAAAGCCGTCGCGGCGGCGTTGGCGCGCTTGTCCGCAGCCTCGTTCATGGCATGGCCGGAATGGCCCTTGACCCATTCGAATTCGACGCTGCGCCCGGCGAGGGCACGGTCGATGTCCTTCAACAGCTCGACGTTCAGCACCGGCTTGCCGTCCTTCTTGCGCCAGCCCTTGCGCTTCCAGCCCGGCATCCACTTCGTGACCGAGTTGATGACGTACTGGCTGTCGCACAGGATGTGCAGGTGCTGGTCGGCGTCGACGGCGGTGGCCTCGAGCAGATCGAGCACAGCCTTCAGCTCGCCCATGTTGTTGGTGCCGTGGGGCCACCCGCCCGCACGCCAGGTGTCCTCGTCGATGTACCAGGCCCAGCCGGCCGGGCCGGGATTGCCGAGGGCGGAGCCGTCGGCTGCTGCAGTGATGGTCATGCGCTCAATGCTTCCACAGCAGGCGAGTTCGGCCGGGCACGGCGGGGCCGGTCGCGGCGTTCCTCACCCCGGCCGTGGTCTGCAGTGCCTGGGCGACGCACTTCCCGCCCGGCATCCATCCCACCCAGGCATCTCAGCGCCAGCGAGCGACGGTCATCCCCGGGGTGGTGGGCGGCTGGTCCATCGCGACCATCGCCGCCGGCAGCTCGGCGGCGTCGATCACACGGCCGACGGTCCCTGCCAGATCCAGTCGACCGCTCGCAACATCAGCGAGCAGCTCGCCGTATTCGGCGACGGCGAGGCCGTGACTGCCGAGGATCTGCAGCTCCTGGGCGATCACGCGGCCGATCGGCAGGGCGGGGTCGGCGTCCTCCCCCAGCAGCAGCCCCACCTGCACGTGCCGGCCGCGGGGTCGCAGTGACTCGATCCCCGCGCGGGCGGTCGCGGCGGAGCCGAGCGCATCGAGGCTGACGTGAGCGCCGCCACCGGTCACCTCCCGCACCCGGGCGGCGATGTCCGGCGACGAGGTCAGCGCAGCGGCGCCGAGAGCCTCGGCAGCGGCAAGGGCGCGGGGCGAGACGTCGACCGCGACCACCTCGGCGCCCGCGGCGAGCGCGACCATCACGCAGGCCAGGCCCAGCCCGCCGCAGCCGAACACGACGACCTGCTCCCCCGGCTGCACGTCGGCCTGTGCACGCACAGCGTGGTGGGCGGTGCCCACCCGGCAGCCGAGCCCGGCGGCGAGGGTCATGTCGATCCCGTCGGGAAGGGCGACGAGGTTGTGGTCGGCCTCGATCACGACCACCTGCTCGGCCCAGGATCCCGGCAAGTCGAAACCGGGCTGGCGCTGCTGGGGACACACCTGCGGGGCGCCCGCGAGGCACTGCTCGCACTGCCCGCAGGCGAGGATGAACGGGGCGGTGACGCGGTCACCGGGCGCGAAGCGGGTCACCTCCTCCCCGACTTCGGCGACGACGCCGGCGAACTCATGGCCGGGGATGTGCGGCAGCTGCACGGAATCGTCGTGTCCCTGCCAGGCGTGCCAGTCGCTGCGGCACACGCCGGTGGCGTGCACGGTGACGACTGCGCCGCGGGGCGGGCAGACGGGGCTCGGTACCTCGACCAGCTCGGGCGTTCCTCGGTAGGTCTCGAAGCGGACTGCTCTCATCGGGTGCTCCTCAGACCAGTCGGCCGACAGGCTTCTCGAACGTGCCGTAGACAGCGTCGCGGGCGAAGCCGAGGGCGTCGTAGAGGCGGGTCGCACCGGTGAGGGACTCGGCGTCGACCTCGAGCTCTGCCTTGGCATATCCGGCGTCGGCCGCCGCGGTGAGGGTGCGGGCGATGACCGCCCGCGCAAGGCCCCTGCCACGTGCCCCGGGGCGGGTGCCCACCAGTGCGATGTGCAGCACGCCGGGCTTGTCCTCCGAGGTGATGACGTAGGCGAGCACGGTGCCCTCCGCGTCGAGCGCGATGCTGGAGAGCTCGCGACGAGCGGTGTGGGAGGACCACCAGATGTTCCAGCGCTCCGGCGGGACCGGAGCCGAGCCCCAATGGTCGTCGAAGGCATCGATATGGGCGAGCCGGGTGGCCTCGGCGTGATCGTGCTCGGGCGCGATCACCTGCACCTGCTCCCGCTCGAAGGAGGGAAGCGCCGCCCCGGGGAGGTCGCGGACCATGACGAGCCAGCTGCGGGCCCGGCGGTAGCCGCGCCGTTCGATCAGCGGGCGCACGTCGGCGCCGCCGGTGAGCGGGGCGTCCTCCCGCGCGTCCAGGTCCGGGTCACGGCCTCCGGAGACACGGAAGATCGCGTCGGCCTCCGCGGAGTGACGCTCGGCGGCGAGCTGCGCGGCGCGGCTCTCGGCCCATTCGAACAGCTCCGCACCCAGGCCCTGGCGACGGTGGGCGGGATCGACCCCACCCATCAGCTGGCAGCGCACGCGGCCGTCGCGGTCCAGCGAGGTGTGGACGTCGATGGCGGCGAAGCCGATCAGCTCATCCCCATCGCGGAGCGCGAGGGTGTCCTCGCTCAGATCGAGCCCGGGCATCGTGAGCCATTCCCGGATGCTGGGCTCCTCGGCAGGTTCACCGAGCTCATCCGCCACGTCGATGCGATTCATCAGCGCGGTGAGCGCGGGGACGTCGTCAAGGGTGAGCGGGCTGCGGGTCATCACGGTGTCGGTGGAGGTCACCGGAACAGCGTAGTCGGGTGCCGCGGGCACCGCAGGCAGGCGATGAGATGCCGTTCGACGCCCTCTGCGCGACATCCCGCAGCTCCCCGGATCCGTGCTCTGTGAGTACCGGCTGCACGATCTCGGCGGCGTCGTCGAGGGAGGAGCGGAGACGATTTCCTTGCGGAGGGTGTCGTAAGTGTCCACAAGCGTAAATGTCTACAAGTAAGTACCCGAGCTCGGAGACCTGGTGAGTATTTCTCCATGCGGCATCGATCATTGGGATCAGCAATCATGGTGAGCTCTGGGGAGCAATGACTGGGGAGCAATGAAGGGGGAGGACGCGATCACATGGGTATCGGCGACCACATGAGTCTCGCCAGCTGGAAGGCGAAGCTCCGGACAGTGCCACGATCAGTGCGCCATGAATGATCCCCGATTCCCCCGCCGCGTCATCGCGGGCGTGATCGCATCGCTCGCCCTCACATCCTGTTCACTGCTCGATCCCGAGGAGGTCCCCGTGCCGGCGAAGAACATCGACAAGTCCGCGCAGACCGATCCTGCACCAGTGCAGAAAAGAACCAGAGATCTGCCCGAGGACGCCGAGTTCCTCTGGTACTCGGGGACCCTGGGCTCCGGGGCCCCCGGCCCCTCGACGTACTGGGTCGATGCCCGCCTGAGCACGACTGACCAGGTCATGAACAATTTCCGTGCGCTATGCCCGGACGGGTCCGTGAGCGTGCCGGACGTCGTCGACGAGCTGGCTCAGGAGCTCGGCGAGGAGGACTACGTGGAGTGCCCTGCGGCGGCGGGCGAGATCGCCGTCGACGGGTGGCGGACCCGGGTCTGGCTCGCGCAGGCCTCGCCGGTCATGGTCGTCACCCTGGTGGGCCAGGGCTGAGCCCTCGCCGGGACGTCGGCACGACGCCCCGGCACCGCGATGCTCAGTCCTGCTCGTACGCAGCCGGCTTCTCCTGCACCGCACGCAGTCGGGCGAGGTCGAGCTTGCGGCCGCGGTCGAAGTCGACCACGCCGTTCTTCTCCTGGAAGACGTCCGTCATCTGCGTGTAGCAGTAGCCGAACATGAGCGGGTCCTCGAGCAGCACCCGGGTGAGTCCCTCGAACCGCGTATAGAGCTCTTCCTCGCTGCGCACCCGCTCGCCGTAGCCCCAGGACTCGGCGGCGTTGTTGCCAGCGCGTTCGGCTTCCTGTGCCTCCCGGGCCTCCTGCTCGTTCCACCAGATGCCGCCGTACTCGGAGACGAAATAGGGCTGGCCGGCGAAGGGCAGGGAGAAGGTCCCGTCGGCGAAGGGCATCTCATCCGGGGCGAGCTCGCGACGGTTCGCCCAGGGGGTGCCGTCCGCCAGCCCGGACTGCTCGACGCGGAAGCGCTCCACATCCTGTTCGTAGGAGTGGGAGTCATAGATGTCGGCGCCGCGCACCCGGTGGGAGTAGCCGGAGGCGTCCAGGACCGGGCGGGACGGGTCGGCGAGCTTGGTCGCGTCGTACATCGCCTGGGTGACGTCATCGAGCTGGGTGAGCTGGTCATGCCTCACCTGATGGGTCTCGTTCAGCGGGCACCAGCCGATGATGCTGGGATGGCTGAGATCCCGCTCGACGGCCTCGATCCACTGGCCGATGAACGTCGCAGTGGGCTGCTGGTTGTCGCCCATCGGGCCGTGGCCGGAGATGCCCCAGTCCCCGAACTCGCCCCAGACCAGGTAGCCGTGCAGATCTGCCCAGAACAGCATCCGCTGCTCGAAGACCTTCTGGTGCAGGCGGGCGCCGTTGAACCCGGCCTCGAGGGCGAGGCGGATGTCGGTGGTCATCGCCTCGTCGGCCGGGGAGGTCATGAACGTCTCCTCCCAGTAGCCCTGGTCGAGCACGAGGCGCTGGAAGACCTTCTCACCGTTGATCCGGAACTCGTGGTCGCGCAGGGTGGTCGCGCGCAGGCCCGCATAGGAACGGACCTCATCGAGCACCGCGCCGTCCGCGTCCAGGAGGCGCGCGGTGAGGGAGTACAGCTCCGGGGCACCGGGTCCCCAGATCCGCACCTTATCCTCGGGGATCACCAGCTGGAGGTGCGGGGCGAGATCGAGATCAGCCCGCACCTCGGCGCGTGCGACCTCCTCGCCGCCGGGCACGGAGGCGACGACCTCAAGGCGCGTGCCGCCGGTGGTGCGCGCAAGCGGCGCGGTGAGGGAGAAGGCACGGCCGCCGAGCGAGGGGACGATCCGCAGGGAGCGGATCTCGTCGAGGGGGACGCCCTCGAGCCAGACGCTCTGCCAGATGCCGGTGGTGCGGTGGTAGCTGGCGTGGGTGGCGTGGAACCAGGTGGACTGCTTGCCGCGGGCCTGGGGGACGTCATGCGGGTCGCGGGCACGGACCACGATCTCCACCTCGGAGCCGGGGCCGACGCCGGGCACGCTCGAGAGGTCCGCCGCGAAGGGGGTGAAGCCGCCTCGGTGGCGGGCCACCTCGACACCGTCGGCCCAGACCGTGGTGTCGTGGTCGACGGCCTCGAAGCGCAGGATCGGGCGCAAGCCGTCCCAGTCTGCGGGAATGGTGACGGTGCGCCGATACCAGACGGCGTTCAGAAAATCGCGGTTCCCGATCCCGGAGGCCTCGGTCTCCGGCGCGAAGGGCACGGTGATCGTCTGCGCGAGCTCGCGCTCCAGCAGCCCACGCTCCCGACCGGAGTCGCCCTGGTCGATCTCGAACTGCCAGGTCCCGTTGAGGCTCAGCCAGGCGGGGCGCTGCAACTGGGGCCGCGGATGCTCGGGCCGGGGGACTCCAGCGGCCGACGGCGGGGCGTCCAGGATGGCAGCGAGCTCATCGGCCCGGGCGAACAGGGCGGCGAGCTGCGCGGGCAGGGTGGGGGTCTGAGCGGTCATAGGGCGGCTCCTCGGCACGAGATCGGCACTGATCGGGCGCGTCCAGTCAAGCGCATCTCGCCTGGGATTGCAACGTGGGAATTCAGCCTTCCCGCGGGATGCCCTCGCAATCAATCCTGCTCTCGGACGCCGGTGGATCCGCGCTCGATGAGTCGGTGCCCGACCACCAGTTCCGCGCCGCCTGACGCCGCTCCTCCAGCCTCGGCCAGTGCGGCATCCAGGGCGGCGGAGATCAGGGCCTCGAGGTCCGGGGCCACCGTGGTCAGCGAGGGGGATGCCCAGGTGGCCTCCGGAATGTCATCCCACCCCACCACCGCGACCTGCTCGGGCACGGCGACGCCGCGCTGGGCGAGCGCGCGCAGAGCGCCCAGGGCCAGCAGATCGTTGCCGGCCACCACCGCGTCCACCTCGAGCCCGGCCGCGAGCACGGCCTCCAGCTCTCGCCACCCGGCCTCGCGGCTCCACTTCGTCACGGTGCGGATCAGCTCGGGCACGATCGGCACCCCGGCGAATCGCAGTGCGGCCCGGAATCCGGTGAGGCGGTCGGTGGCCGTGGAGCGGACGGCGCCGTCGCCGCCCAGGAACAGCAGTCGCCGCCTCCCCTGATCGACCAGGTGGCGCACCACGTCGGCGGCTGAGGCGGCATTGTCGATCGCCACATGGGAGACCTCCGGTGCTGCGGGCAGCATCTCGCCCAGCAGCACCACCCGGGGCCCGCCGGAGGGGAGCAGATCAGCCGGCACCAGCGCGGAGGGGGAGATGATCACCGCATCCACGGGCCGGGGCGTGTGGCCGCGCACCAGGGCCCGTTCCGTCGGGGCGCTGCCCAGGGACACCTCGACGCTGACGGTGTACCCCCGGTCGCGAGCCGCGACCTGCATGCGCTCGGCGAGGCGTGCGAAATAGGGGTTCTGCAGCTCCGGCACCACCAGCGCGATGGTCCGGGTGGGCCCGCCGCGCAGTTCCCTGCCCGCATGATTTGGCACGTAGCCGAGCTCCTCGATCGCCAGCCGCACGCGGGCGCGGGTCTCGTCCCGCACCACGGGGCGATCATTGACCACATTGGAGACGGTCTTCCAGGAGACTCCGGCGTGCAGGGCGACGTCCTTGATGCTGACGCGACGTGTCATCGGCCCTCCTGGAAACGGGATGAATGCTTGCGCAGGAGGCTACCGGAGGGTGCCCTTGTGTCCCACGTGAGAACGCGGGCACCCGGCACATCCCACCGCATCGTCGGCGACCCGGTGGTATCTCACACCACGGGCCCGCTTCATCGCCACCGAGCTGGCCTGGACGTAGTGTGGTTGGCAGTGCCGTCCTCCCGCCGCGGCACAGGTCCCGCACAGGCAGCCCCGATCCACGCGATCGGCTGGCTCCGCTGCGGAGACAGCGTCGGCCGAGGATCACTGCCCCTGGGCAGTGCCGTGCGACGATGCCCCGGGTGGGATGCACTGAGCAGAACGGATCACCTTTCGTGACCACCCCTGATTTCGCACGCCTCGGCGTGCCCGCCGCCCTCATCAAGGCGCTCGCGCCGCGAGGCATCACCCAGCCCACCCCGATCCAGGCCTCGACGCTGCCCGACTCGCTGGCCGGCCGGGACGTGCTGGGCCGGGGCCGTACCGGCTCGGGCAAGACCTACGCCTTCCTGCTGCCGCTGGTGGCCCGCCTGATCGCGGAGCCCCGCCGTCGCGTCGCGCGCCGCCCCCGCTCCCTGATCCTCGCGCCGACGCGTGAGCTCGCCTCGCAGCTCGCCGAGTCGCTGAAGCCGCTCGAGCTGGCCGCCGATCTGCGCAGCACCGTCGTCTTCGGCGGCGTGGGCCAGAACCCCCAGGTGAAGGCCCTCGCAAGCGGCGTCGACGTGCTCGTCGCCTGCCCCGGCCGTCTGCTCGACCTCATGAACCAGGGTCACGTGGACCTCGGTGCCGTCGAGATCACCGTCATCGACGAGGCTGACCACATGGCTGACATGGGCTTCCTGCCCATGGTCCGCAAGATCCTCGCCAAGACGCCGTCGAAGGGCCAGCGGATGCTGTTCTCCGCAACCCTCGATTCCGGGGTGAACAAGCTGGTCAAGGAGTTCCTCCACGAGCCGGTCACCCACTCCGCGGATCCGGCGACCAGCCCGGTGGGCACCATGGAGCACCACGTGCTCGAGGTCGCCGCCACCACCCGCTTCGATGTGCTGCGTGATCTTGCCGCCGCACCCGGGCGCACCATCATGTTCACCCGCACCAAGTACGGCGCGAAGAACCTCGCCCGCAAGCTCAGCGCGCGCGGCGTCGATGCGGTGGACCTGCACGGCAACCTCTCGCAGAACGCCCGCACCCGGAACCTCGAGGCATTCGGCGACGGCACCGCGACGACGATGGTCTGCACCGACATCGCCGCCCGCGGCATCCACGTCGACGATGTGGCCCTCGTGGTCCACGCCGATCCGCCCGTCGAGCACAAGGCGTACCTGCACCGCTCGGGTCGCACCGCCCGCGCCGGCGAATCGGGCACCGTGATCACCGTGCAGACCCCGGATCAGAAGCGCGATGTCAGCGACCTGATGCGCAAGGCCGGGATCACCCCCACGTACCACTCCCAGGTGCAGCCCACCAGCCCGGTGCTGTCCTCGCTCGCCCCGGGCGAGCGAGTGGCCACCCATGAGCCCCGCCAGCCCGAGCCCGAGCTCGACCAGGCCCGCATGAACGGGGAGCGTCGCGGACGCTCCGGCGGTCAGGGTCGCGGGGGCCAGGGTGGCGGCCAGGGCCGTGGCGGTCAGGGCGGCGGCGCCCGCCGTGGCGGTCAGGGCGAGGAGACCCGCACCGAGGGTCAGGGTCGCGGGGGTCAGGGCCGACGCGGCCAGGGCGCCGGCGGTCAGGGCCGTGGCGGTCAGGGCGGCGGCGGTCAGGGCGGCGGTCGCCGTGGCGGCCAGGGCGGGCAGGGCGGCAGCGCCTCCGGCGCGCGCCGTCAGGGCCAGGGCGCTCCGTCCCGCTACTCCACGAGCTCCGACGGCGGCGGCACCGGCAACTCCGTCGGCGGCGGTCTCGCCTCCTTCTCCTCCGGTCGCAAGCGGTGAGCAGCACCGCCCCGGCCGGCGGTCGACGCCGCGCCGGAGCGCCTGCGCCGCACAGCATCGACGAGGTGCTCGAGGCTGCCCGGCAGGGCGTCCATCGGCTCACGCCGGAGGACCTCCTCACCGCTCAGGCGCAGGGGGCGCACGTGATCGACATCCGCTCGGCCGCGACCCGGGAGTCCGAGGGGCATCTGCCCGGAGCCACCGTCATCGAGCGCCTGGTGCTCGAATGGCGGCTTGATCCGAGCAGTGCGCACCGGATGGCGGACGGGCCGGAGCATGATGATCTGGTCGTCGTGGTCTGCAACGAGGGGTACTACTCCTCGCTCGCGGCCCGCGACCTGCGTGACCTCGGCTTCCACCGTGCCACGGATCTGATCGGCGGCTTCCGGGCCTACCGCGATGCTGGCCTGCCGATCCAGGCGGAGCCCGCTCGCAGCGTGGACTGACCCGCACCTGCACGGCGGGGAGAGGACGGCGGGGAGAGGACGACCTTCGGGCATCGTCCGCTCCCCGCCGTCCTGCTCTCTGTCGTCTTGCTCCCTGCACCCGCCAGCGCCCGACTGCGGCATGCCCCACAACCTCACTTCGCTTATTGCGCAACTATGGAACCGCTGGGATCCTGGACCCATGACGATTCCGGGACCCCCTGCGGGCTCCTCCCCCACCGCGCCGCAGCTCGCCGCCGCGGCGAACACCTTCGCCCTGCTGGCGAGCCCCTCACGGCTGCATCTGGTGCGCCTCATGAGCGGCGGCCACTTCGATGTGGGCACCCTTGCCGAGAAGGTCGGGCTCAGCCTGCCCACCACCAGTCAGCATCTGAGCAAGCTGCGCCTGGCCGGGATCGTCTCCGTTCGCCGCGAGGGCCGCCACAGCTACTACACGGTGGAAGATCCGCACGTCCTCTCCCTGGTCGAGCAGATCTTCGAGCACATCGCACCCGACGGCACCCTCGCCCCCGATCCGACCACGAAGGATTCCCGCGCATGACCGCCCCCGCTCCGACCACCCCTGCCGCGGGCAAGCGCGTGGATCTGCGCAGATTCGCGTGGCTCTCGATCGTCGCCGCAGTCATCACCATCGCCCTGAAGACGGGCGCCTGGGCGATGACCGACTCCGTCGGCCTGCTCTCCGACGCCGCGGAGTCCACGGTGAACCTGGTCGCCGCCGTGGTCGCCCTCATCGCGCTGACGGTCGCCGCCCGCCCCGCCACCGAGCGCTTCCTCTACGGCCGGGCCAAGGCCGAGTACTTCTCGGCCGCCGTCGAGGGGCTGATGATCTTCGTGGCGGCCGCGGTCATCATGGTCACCGCCGTCGAACGCTTCATCAACCCGCGGCCGCTCGAGAACCTCGGCATCGGCCTGGTGATCGTCGTGATCGCCTCGCTGATCAACGGCGGGGTCTCGCTGGTGCTGATGCGCGCCGGGAAGGAGCACAACTCGATCACCCTGCGGGCCGACGGGAAGCACCTGATGACCGATGTGGTCACCAGCGCCGGCATCCTCATCGGGGTGGGCCTGGTCGCTCTGACCGGCTGGGAGAGACTGGATGCGCTGGTCGCCTTCGCGGTGGGCGTGAACATCATCGTCACCGGCATCGGGCTGCTGAACGAGGCGGTCTCAGGCCTGCTGGACAAGGCGCTGCCGGAGGAGGACCACGAGGTCATCACCGAAGTGCTGCGCCGCCGCACCGACGGCACCATCACGTTCCATGGGCTGCAGACCCGTGAGGCCGGCCAGCAGAAGTACATGAACGTGCACGTGCTGGTGCCGGACGAGTGGACCGTCAAGCGCGGCCACGACTACATCGAGGGGCTCGAGGACGAGCTGCGCGACTGCCTGCCGGACCTCACCGTGCTCACCCATCTCGAGCCGATCTCCGATCCGGCGTCCTATGAGGACATCCCCGAGCAGCACGTCCCGATCCACGGCGACGATCACGACCCGACCCGGCCTCCGGCGGAGCCGGGCACTCCCTGACCCCCGGCGCCGAACGATCAGACCGTGGCGAGCCGCTTCCAGGTGTCGACGATCGTGTCCGGGTTCAGCGAGATCGACGAGATCCCCTTCGCCCTGAGATGCTCGGCGAGCTTGGGATGGTCGCTCGGGCCCTGTCCGCAGATCCCCACGTACTTCCCCCGGGCCCGGCAGGCATCGATCGCCATGTCGATCAGGCGGATCACCGCAGGATCGCGCTCGTCGAAGGCTCCGGCCACGAGCTCGGAGTCGCGGTCGATCCCGAGGGTGAGCTGAGTGAGGTCGTTCGACCCGATCGAGAATCCGTCGACATGGTCGAGGAAGGCATCGGCGTCGAGCGCATTCGAGGGCACCTCGCACATCATCACGATCTGCAGCCCGTTCACCCCGCGCTCGAGCCCGTGGCCCGCGAGCGCGGCCACCACGCCCTTCGCTTCCGCCGCAGTGCGCACGAAGGGGATCATGAGGCGCACGTTGGTCAGGCCCATGTCCTCGCGCACGTAGCGCAGTGCCTCGCATTCCAGGGCGAAGGGCTCGGCGAAGGTCTCCGAGAGGTAGCGGGAGGCGCCGCGGAAGCCGATCATCGGGTTCTCCTCGAGCGGCTCGTAGGCGCGGCCGCCGACCAGGCCCGCGTACTCGTTGGACTTGAAGTCGCTCAGTCGCACGATGACGGGCCGCGGGTGGAAGGCGGCGGCGATCGTCGCCACCCCTTCTGCGAGCCGCCGCACGAAGAACTCCCGGGGTGAGGGGTATCCGCTGGTGCGACGCTCGATCTCGGCCCGTACCCCGACATCCTGCTCCTCGGGACGGAGCAGTGCGAGGGGGTGGATGCCGATCTGCCGATTGACCACGAACTCCATGCGCGCCAGGCCCACTCCCCTGCTCGGGAGCGCGGCGAAGGAGAATGCCTGATCGGGATTGCCGATGTTGAGCATCAGGTCGACGTCGACAGGCGGCAGCTCGCCCTGATCGATCTGCTCGACCTCGGTCTCCAGCAGCCCCTCGAAGACGAGGCCCGTGTCTCCGTCCGCGCAGGAGACGGTCACCTGGTCACCGTCGGCGAGGACCCGGGTCGCACCACCGGTGCCGACCACGGCAGGAATGCCGAGCTCACGGGCGATGATCGCGGCATGGCAGGTGCGGCCGCCGCGGTCGGTGACGATCGCCGCCGCCCGCTTCATGATGGGCTCCCAGTCCGGGTCGGTCATGCTCGCGACCAGCACATCGCCGGGTCGGAAGTCATGCATCTCGTCGATCGAGTCCATCCGCCGCACGGCGCCCTTCCCGATCCGCTGACCGATCGCGCGGCCCTCGACCAGCACCGCGGATTCCCCGACGCGCCGATGGCGCTCGACCACTCCGGGGCCCCGGCGGGAGACCACGGTCTCCGGGCGGGCCTGGAGCACGTACAGCCTCCCGTCCACCCCGTCCTTGCCCCACTCGATGTCCATGGGCCGGCCGTAGTGCTCCTCGATCGTCAGCGCGATCCGGGCCAGCTCGGCCACCTCCTCTTCGGTGAGCGAAAAACGACGCTGCTCCTGGGCCCCCGTCCCCTCGAAAGCTGTGGTCCGCCCGACCTGGCGATCCTCGGTGAAGACCATCCGGCGATCCTTCGTCCCGACCATCCGACGCAGCACAGCTGGTCGGCCGTCACGGAGAGCCGGCTTGTACACGGTGAACTCATCCGGATTGACCTCCCCCGAGACGACCCCTTCGCCGAGCCCGTAGGCGCTGGTGATGAAGACGGCGTCGTCGAAGCCGGACTCCGTGTCGAGGGTGAACATCACGCCTGCGGCCGCCAGATCCGAGCGGACCATGCGCTGCACCCCGACGGAGATCGCGACCTCGTCGTGGACGAAGCCGTGATGCACGCGGTAGGCGATGGCCCGGTCGGTGTAGAGCGAGGCGTAGACCTTCCGAACGGCGTCCAGCACATGGTCGATGCCGCGCACGTTGAGGAAGGTGTCCTGCTGGCCGGCGAAGGAGGCATCCGGCAGATCCTCAGCGGTCGCACTCGAGCGCACGGCGAAGGACGGCTCCGCCGCGCCCCCCAGCCCGGTCGCCGCTCCAGGCCCGGTCCCCTCGTGGAGCTCGCTGAAGGCGAGGCGGAGCTCCTGCTCGAGGCCGGGCTCCAGCGCCGTCTCCTCGATCCGTCGGCGGATCTCGGCCCCGGTGGCCGCGAGCACCTGGGTGTCCTCCACATCCAGGTCCCGCAGCCGCTGGCTGATCCATTCGGTGAGCCCCGATGCCGACATGTGCCGGCGGAAGGCCTCGGCACTGGTCGCGAAGCCGTCCGGCACCCGCACCCCCGCTGTGGTGAGCTCGCGGAGCATCTCCCCGAGGGAGGAGTTCTTCCCGCCCACGATGGCGAGGTCGCCCAGCCCCACGGAGCTCAGGCAAAGGATCGCGGGCACCGTCGTGGTCCGCTCGTCGTCGAGGATCATCGGATGACCTTTCTTCGGTGGCTCCCGGCGTTCTCACCGGGTGGAGCAAGCCTGCGGGCATGCATGGCGATACCGAAGGGCAAGACTCTGTCAATTTCCGCGTTATTTCATATACTCTGAATTTCATGGCTCTCATCGATGATTCCACGCGCCTCATGGGCGCTCAGATGCGCCACTTCCGCCTCCGTGCGGGGCTGACCCTGACCGCGCTGGCCGAGCAGCTGGGGATGACCGCGAGCACGCTGTCCCTCATCGAGAACGGCAAGCGTGCGCTGCGCGCCCGAGAGCTGCCCGCGATCGCCTCGGCGCTCCACGTCGAGATCCTCGACCTCCTCTCGGAGGACGCCCCGGATGCTCGCACCGCTCTCGAGCTCGAGCTCCAGCGACTGCAGGAGGGGCCTCAGTTCGCGGCTCTCGGCGTCGCCCCGGTGCGGGTGTCACGGAGCCTGCCGCAGGATGTCCTCGCCACCCTCGTGCGCACGCTGCAGGAGCTGGATCGCAAGGCCCGCGAGGCGACCGCCACCCCGGAGGAGGCGCGGCGGGCGAACACCGAGCTCCGGCGCCGGATGCGGGAGCGGGACAATCACCTGCCGCACATCGAGGACGCCGCCGAGGAGATCGTGGGAGCCGTCGGGCACGAATCCGGCGCACTGACCCACCGGGAGGTCAGCCTGATGGCCGAGCACCTCGGCTTCAGCCTGCTGTACGTCGAGGACCTGCCGCGCTCCACGCGCAGCATCACGGATCTCGAGCACGGGCGGATCTACCTGCCGCCGTCCTCGATCCCGGGCGGGCATGGCCTGCGCTCCATGGCGCTGCAGGCCATGGCCCACCGCGTGCTCGGCCACGCGCCGCCCTCCTCCTACCAGGAGTTCCTGCAGCAGCGGCTCGAGATCAACTACTTCGCCGCCTGCTGCCTGATGCCTCGTCGGCAGTCCGTGGACTTCCTGAACACGGCGAAGGAGGCGAGGGATCTCGCAGTCGAGGACTTCCGTGACGCCTTCGGTGTCACGCACGAGGCCGCCGCGCTGCGGATGACGAATCTGCTGACCGCCCACCTGGGCATCCCGGTGCACTTCCTGCGGGTCGGCGCGGACGGGGAGATCCACAAGGCCTACGAGAACGACGACCTCCCGCTGCCCACCGATGTCACCGGCGCTGTCGAGGGTCAGGTGGTGTGCCGCAAATGGGTCGCACGGCGAGCCCGGAACCACAGCAACCGCACCTCGGAGGCGCATCAGTACACCGACAACGTCGCCGGCACCTTCTGGTCCTCGACACAGACCGGATCGGGTCCCCACGGCGCCTTCACCATCACCTTCGGCGTGGGCTTCGACGACGCGAAGTGGTTCCGCGGCCGGGCGACCCGCGAGCGCCAGGTCTCGACCTGCCCCGACGAGTCGTGCTGCAAACGGCCCCCGGTCGCCCTCTCGGAGCGCTGGGCGGACACCGCCTGGCCCAGTGCCAAGATGCATGCCCGGGTGCTCGCGACGCTCCCCTCCGGGCGCTTCCCCGGCGTGGACGACACGGAGGTCTTCGAGTTCCTCGAGCGGCACGCCGCGAATCCCCGGTGATCGGACCGCTCATCGCGAGCGCATCAGGGTCTCGCAAAATTCGCATATTTTGATCCACGGGCAGGGGCGGGGTTGGAGACGGTCCACGAGAGGCCACGCCGAGCCCTCAGTTCCCCGTCGGCACCCGATACCCGCATTGGGGGCACTGGACAGAGGAGGGGTCGTGCGGGGTCGTCGCCGCTGACTCCCCCGCCTTCTCCACCAAGCCCAGGGCGAGCGCCTCATCGACGACGAGCACATCGAGCGCTCCCGAGCGCAGCGCGGCGTGGACCCCGGGGCGACGCTCCGCTCCCGCCGCGACGCCGACCACCAGGGGCAACCGGCGCACATCCTCGAGGGGCAGCCCGATGACCCGGCGCGAGGAGGGCTCCCCGAGCGGCCGGCCGCTCGCATCGAAGTAGTGCCCGCAGAGGTCCCCGACCGGGTCCTGGGAGAGGAACAGCGCCTCCTCCTCGGCATCGAGCTGCATCGCATCCAGGATCAGGCGTGAGGTTCCGCGCCCGTAGGACCCGATGCCCACGAAGGCCACCTCCACCGCGCGCGCCCGGTCCAAGGCGGTGCGCACGGAGGATTCCGAGGTCAGGGCTTCGAAGGTGGCCGCGGACTCCACGATGGCAGGGGCATCGAACCGTTCCGCGCGGACGGCGCAGCGCTCCGCGAGGGTCACGAGCATGTTGTTGCCCGAAGGGCCGGTGTCGACCGTGGGCATTCCTCCCACCAGGGAGGTCAGAGTCGTCCCGGGCGCCAGTCGGCGCGGCGGGACGGCATCGATCATCCTCTGCATCGTCACGCCCCATCCGAAGCCGATGCGGGAAGCGTTCGGGGCCAGCTCATGGAAGATCTCGGCGCCGAGCCTGGCCACTGCATCGAGCGGATCCGCCATGCTGCCCTGGGTCCTGGCGACGCGGGCGCCCCGCAGTCCGTAGACCGCCACCAGCTTCTCCTCGAGAGCGGCGGCGCGCAGCACCTCCTCGCCATCGATGACGTGGATCTGCACGATCCCCTCGTCCTTCGCGGCCCGGAGCACCCGGGACACCCCTGACTTGGACAGCCCGAGCTTCTCGCCGATGGCGTTCTGGTCCATGCCGTCGTCGTAGTACAGCCGTGCCGCCTCGACGAGCATCCGCCGGTCCCGCTTGCTCACTGTCGCTCTCCTGTTCTCTGCGCCGAGCTCGTGCTGCCCACGAAGCACGACGCGGCCGACCCTCCACCATTATGGCGAGGTCGGCCGCGACGGGAGGGACTCTCAGAGCACCCCGCGTGCCACGAGCGAGTCCTGAAGGCGACGCATCGCGACCAGCGGACGCGTCTCGTCCACGCGCACGTCGTCATAGGTGAGGGTCTCGCCGGCCGCCTTCGCGGAGGTCAGCTCGGAGCCCATCAGCAGGCCGATGGGCACCAGGTTCTGCTCGCGGGCGGTCTCCGCAGGCACAGCCCAGCCGTAGTAGTGGTTCCCGCCCATGCCCTCGAGGGTGACGCCCGGCTCCAGATCCGACTTCGCGCGGGCGACGACCTCAGTGGTCATCGTGGTCGACTGGAAGTCGGCCTTCCGGTGCAGCACGGCCTCACCGATGGACAGCGGCGCCTCGATGGAGGCGATATGCCACGGCCGCAGCAGCATGTAGTACGGACCGGTGCCGAGCTTGAGGTAGTCGAGCTCATGGGTGACCACGTCGCTGGTCGACTTCACGACGGCGAAGACGCCCGGAGCCACATCGCCGGTCACGTACTCGACGACCGGTCCCCTGTCCCCGTTCAGGATCCCGCCCTCGGCCTTGGGGATCAGCATCTGGGCGAGCTGATCCCGGTTGCTCTCCACGCCGTGCATGCCCTCGATCTCGACCGGGAACCCGGTGGCGTTGGACAGTGCCGCCATCTCGAGCTGGGTCTTGGTGCCGTCGGTGAACTCGGTGAGCATGCGCGGGTTCATCTTCTTGCGCGCCGCCTCGGCCTCGTTGTCCGCGGGGACCGAGGTGGGGATGTTGGGGTTGTTCTTGCCCTTGCCGACCGCGACCACCTCGAGCCCCAGGTCCTGTGCGTACTCGACGAGCTTGAGGCACTCGACCGGCTCATCGCCGCGGCAGATGGTGTAGACGGTGCTCCCGGCATTGGCCATGCTGCTGAGCAGCACGCCCACGGTAATGTCCGCTTCCACGGTCATCAGCGCGACGTCGGTGCCGTGGGTGATGCACGTGTAGGCGATCTGTGCCGCGATCTCCGGGACTCCGGAGACTTCCAGCACGATGTCGACCGGCAGCTTGGGCATGTTCAGCCCGTCGCGGATCGCCACGGCACGGCCCTCGCCGACGGCCGCGGCAGCGGCATCGATGTCGTCGCCGGCGTTGAGCACATCGGTGACTCCGGCGTTGTGGAGCGCGGATTCCGCCTTCTCGACGACGATGTCGGCGACGGCCGCGACGGTCATGCCGGGCGTCCTCTGGATCTGTGCGATCAGGCCGGAGCCCATCTGACCGGCGCCGACGACGCCGACGCGGACGGGGTGGCCGAGTTCCGCTTGGCGCTCCAGGAGCCCCTTGGTGTAACCCATGATGATGTCCCTTCTGCCACCGATATCGGTGGCGACTGCGTGCCCGGGTGGGCGAGGTGAGGTTGCGGTGGTGTGCTGCTCAGGCAGTCGCGACGGGCTGTCGGGCAGGGTGGGTGGAGGGGGACGCTGTGGCGGGGCGGGGGCTGAAGGCCGCCCCGGCAGGACGAGGCCGGCTCGCGCGGGGACCGCGCGGAGAGGGCATCTGGGCCAGGGCCATCGTCACGGCGGCCGAGAGCTGCTTGCCGCGCGCCCGCTCGGAGACCATCGCCGTGGGCCCCAGGAGGTCCGGCAGGTCCCGGAATCGGGCGAAGACGCTCACGCCGACCATGCCGCGCGCGGTGGTGATCTGTCCGGTCCCACGATCCACGACGAGGATCAGCAGGGCGCCCCCGCGGAAGGAACGCCCGCGCCCGGAGAGCAGCACGTCGTCCGTGCCGTGGGATGCGGCGGCGATCCGGCTGAGCTCTCGCGAGTACTGCCGCTGCTGCAGGAGCGTGAGCGCACCTGAGACGACCATGGCGAGGAACAGCAGGGCCGGGAACTGCCAGCCGATGTCAGCCATCTCAGGCACCTGCCACCGAGATCGATGCACCCACGGCGGGGACGATGACGTCCGGGCCGGTGGCCAGGATGGCACCGGGCAGCAGCTCCTGGTCGGGCTGGTTGACGTAGAGGACCACGTGGCCGAGCTCTGCGAGGTTCGCATTGGCCTTGTCACCCAGGGCGGTGACCTCGAAGGTCTGTTCGCCGAAGGTGATGACGTCACCGGCGGCGACCTCACGGGTCGGGGACTCGGCACCCTCATGGACGACGCTGACGTCGAACAGGGCGGGCGGGACGGGCTCACCGAAGAGGATGATGACGCCCTCCTCGATCATGTCGGCGGCGTCGCCGCCGATGCGGGAGACGGTGGCGTTCCAGATGGTGGTCATGGTGACTCTCCTTCAGGCTGGTGGGTGGTGTGTGGCGGTGGTGCTGTCGCGTGCTGGTGAGAGCTGATGAGTGCAGCTGCGGTGCGTCAGACCAGCAGGAACGAGGCCCCGTAGGCGATCAGCACGGCGATGGGTGAGGTGACCAGGCGGGTGAACAGCACTGCGGGAACGCCCACGCTGACGGTCTCGGGCTTCGCCTCGCCGAGGGACAGGCCGACGGGGATGAAGTCCGCGCCCACCTGGCCGTCGATCGCGAACAGGGTCGGCAGCGCGTACTGCACCGGCAGCGCCCCGGCACCGATCTGCGTTCCCATGAGCACACCGACGACCTGCGCGATCGCTCCACCGGGTCCGAGGATCGGCGAGAGGAACGGCAGGGCGACGATGAAGGACAGCAGCAGCAGGCCCAGAGGGTTCGAGGCCAGCGGGCTCACGCCCTGCGCGATCAGGTCCGAGAGCCCCGTGTAGTTCACGAAGCCGATCAGGAGCCCCACATATGCCATGAACGGGATGACCGTCTTGAGCATGATGTCGATCGACTGACGGCCCGCGGCCAGCAGGGTGTTGATGACGTAGCCGATCGCCCCGCCGAACTTCACGACGAGACCGGTGAACCCCTTGTTCTCGGGAGTCTCCTCGTAGGTGGTCTCCTCCGTCTCCTCGGCGACCTGGGTGTCTGCGCCGGCGGTGCCAGCGCCGGCGCCAGTGGCACCGGCCGCACCAGCGACACCGGCTGCACCGGCTGCACCGGCTGCACCGGCTGCACCGGCTGCACCGGCTTCGGAGGATGCGGCCTGCTCACCCTCGGCAAGGGTGATCTGGCCGGCACCGACGTCCGAGACGAAGATGTCCGCGGTGATGTACTTCGCGAGCGGACCGGAGGGGGATCCCGGGTAGATGTCGACCGTGGGGATCCGCTTCTTGGGGTAGACCCCGATGCGGGCGGTGCCGCCGCAGTTGATGACCGCAGCGAGGACCTTCTCGTCCTCGACATGGTTCTTGAAGCCGTCGACCGCCTGGGCGCCCGAGAGCTCGGCGATGTGCCGCGCGATCGGGTGGATGCCGCCGCCGGTGACGGACAGGACGATCTTCTTCTCGGCGGTCGGAGTCAGCGTGAGGCCATCGCCCCAGCCGCCGTGCCCCTTGACGATGTTGACTGTGCGGAAGTCGCTCATGCCGACACCCCCTGGATGCGTCCTGCGGCGTAGTCCTCGTCGTACTTCGCGAAGGTCTTCGCGTGGCCGCCGCGCTTGATGAGCAGGTTCGTCATCCACTGCGTGGCGATGCCGCGGATCAGGATGACGACCATTCCCACGAGGAAGTAGAGAATCGCGAGCGTCGCGTACTTCTCGGGGGCAGCCTGCATGACTCCGGCCGACACGCCTGCCCAGACGAAGATCTCGCCCGCGTTGGCGTGCGGGAAGAGCGCGGTGACCGGGTGGCAGAACGAGACGGTCGAGTCGTAGAAGGCGGGCTTGTACCGCTCCGGCAGGAAGCGGCCGAAGGTGTACGCCATCGGGTTGGTCAGCAGCAGCATCGACAGCATCGGCATGATGGTGTAGCGGGTGATCGTGAAGCGACCGGCCCAGCGGACGGCGTTGGTCACGCGCTCCTCACCGATCCAGGTGGTGAGGGCGTACATGAAGGTCAGCATGACCATGAGCAGGGGCAGAACGCCGGTGACGAGTCCCATGAAGGAGTCGGCGGCTTCTTGGAAGAGACCGATGAACGCTTCAGCGCCCCAGGTCAGCCCGTTCATGACGGGGTTGTTTCCCATGATGGTTCCAATCGTGTGGTCGGGCCACGTCTGCGTGGTCCCGGAAGGGGATCGGCCTGTCGCGTCTCAGAGAGCGGGGTCGATCAGAAGTGCCTCGCGGACCTCATCGCTGAGCCGTGAGACGACAGCCCGCCGAGCCTGGGTGGCATCGGGGGCGGACAGGGCGGCGCGCGCCATCTCCTGGCAGGTGGCCAGGTCGGTGCGCCGCAATGCGAAGCGGACCTGTGGAACGGCCGCCGCAGACATGGACAGGCTGGTGACGCCGAGGCCGCACAGGGCCAGGGCCATGCACGGATCCGCGGCGGATTCGCCGCACACCCCGACCGGCCGGCCGAGCGTCGCACCGGCCTGCGCGGTGCGCTCGATGAGCTGCAGGATCGCGGGCTGCCAGCGGTCGATGAGCTCGGCGAGGTCGCCCAGCTCCCGATCGCTCGCCATCGTGTACTGGGCGAGGTCGTTGGTGCCGATCGAGGCGAAGTCCAACGGCGCCAGGACGTGCTCGGCGGTGAGCGCCGCCGCGGGCACCTCGACCATCACCCCGACCGTGCCGATGCCGCGCTCGGTGGCCAGGTCATGGAACTCCTGCGCCTCCGCGGGAGTCGAGATCATCGGGGCCATCACCTGCGCATCGGTGCCGGGCACGTCCGCGATCGCCCGGGCGAGGGCCTCGAGCTGATGGCGCAGGACCTGCGGCGAGCGGCGCGACAGCCGGTACGCCCGGACTCCGAGCGCGGGGTTCGCCTCGGGCCGGGTGCCGGCGAAGGCGATCGGCTTGTCCGCTCCGGCATCGAGGGTGCGGATGACGACCTTGCGGCCATCGAAGGCACGCAGGACCTCGCGGTACTGCTCGGCCTGCTCCTCGACAGAGGGCTCCTGGGTGCGTCCCAGGAAGAGGAACTCGGTGCGGAAGAGTCCGACGCCCTCGACAGCGGTGCCCGCAGCCGCACGCGCATCCTCGACGGTGCCGATGTTGGCCAGCAGCTGGATCCGGTGGCCGTCGGCCGTCGCTCCGGGAGCGGTGTCCTCGCGGAGCTCCTGCCAGCGTGCCTCGCGTTCGCGGAAATCTGCGCGGAGCTCCTCGTCGGGATCCACCACGAGCGTGCCACGGGCGGCGTCGACGGCGACCTCGGTGCCTTCGGGGATGCTGAGCACTCCGGGAGTGCGCACCAGGCACGGCACCCCGAGCTGCCGGGCGATGATCGCGGTGTGCGAGGTCGGTCCACCGGCCTCGGTGACCAGCGCGAGGACGTTCGCGAGCTCGAGGGAGAGGGTGTCCGCCGGGGTGAGGTCCTCAGCCGTGATGACCGAGGGTCGGTCCAGGTCCGGGATTCCCGGCTCCGGCCAGCCCAGGAGGCGGGCGACGACCCGGTCGCGCACCGAGTGGAGATCCGCGACGCGCTCGGCCATATAGCCGCCCATCTCGAGGAACATCTCGGCGTAGGCGGCGAAGACCTTCGTGACGGCGTTGGCCGGTCCGATGCCCTCGCTCATGGCGGCGGCAGCCTGCTCGACGAGCTCGGGGTCGGCGGCGATCTCCGCGGTCGCCTCGAGGACCTCGATCGCCGTGGGATCGTCCTGGCGTGCGGCGGCGCTCAGCAGAGCCGCGCTGACCTCGGCGAGCGCGTTCGCGATCGCCGCCTCCGCGGCCTCGAAGGCCGGCTCGTCGGCGGGCGTCGGTTCATCGGCCGGGGCGGGGGCGACGGCGTGCAGGGTGCGCACCGGGCCGATCGCGGCGAAGCTGCCCACGCCGATCCCCTGCATCACGCGTGCTGCCATCGTGCTCACGGCGCTCATCCGTCCTCGCTCTCGAGCAGCTCGACGAGACCGGCGAGCGCGTCGTCAGCGCCTGCGGCGTCCGAGCTGAGGATCACCTCATCGCCCTGCCCTGCGCCGAGACCGAGCACTCCGAGCATGGAGGCGGCGGAGACGGGCTTCTTGTCGCCCTTGGTGATGCTCACGGGGATGCCGAGGGCCTTCGCGGCCTTCACGAAGGCGGCGGCGGGGCGGGCGTGCAGGCCGTCGGCTGCGCCGACGGTGGCGGTGCGAATCGCGGTGCGAGTGGACATCGATGTCCTCCTGTCTGCTCCCGATGCGTGGCACCGGAACCGGGGTGGTCGGTAGGGGTCAGTCGCCGGTGACGACGATGTGGCACTTCCGGTCACGGGCCCGGGCGCGATCGAAGTCGACGAAGAAGACGTAGCCGGTGGCCCCGAACGCGGCCTGTCCGTCGATGACCGAGATCGTCTCGCTGGAGCCGATGAGGTTCGCCTTGAGGTGGGCATCCGCGTTCAGCAGCTGGCTGCGGTCGCCCCCGGGGAGGTAGGTGCTCGCGTTCAGCCAGGTCTCCACCTCGGTGAAGTGCTCCTCCCCCGGATACAGGTAGCCCTGGGCCGGCGGGAAGCTGGTCTGCGCCGGGAACATCCGCGACAGCGCGGCATCCAGATCAGCCTGGAGGAAGTCGGTGCCGTCCTCGAGCTGGTCATGGGCGAATTCGTCGAAGTACACCGCGCAGGTGGTGTGGGGCGAGATCACCGCGCAGGTACCGGTGGTGATGCCGCTGGCGCTGATCGCGGAACGGACCTCCTCGGTCACGTCGAGAAAGCTGGTGGACGTCCCGTGCGATCTCAGGTCGATGGTGCGCTGGAAGGTGGTCATGAGATGGCTCCCTGCGGGTTCGCGGTGCTGCTGAGGATGTCGACGAAGCGGGAGACCTCGGTCTCGACAGCGCGGCGGGCGGCGGCGGCGAGAGTGGAGAACAGGAAGATGTTCTCGTCCTCGACCAGCGGCACGACGGCGTCATAGGCGGCCCGCGCCGCGTAGGTGTAGTAGTTGATCTTCCGCACGCCATGGCTGATGCTCCGGCGGTACTCCTCGTCGCTCAGGCCCGAGCCGCCATGCATGACGATCGGCACCCCGGTCGCCTCGCGCAGCCGGGTGATGAGGTCGTAGTCGATCTGGGGCTTCTGGCGGTAGAGGCCGTGGACCGTGCCGAAGGAGCTGGCCAGGCAGTCCACGCCGGTGCGCTCGACGAAATCGCGGGCCTGCTCCGGGTCGGTGTAGAGGGTCGCGTCGGCGACGCCCTGGGAGGGGTCGCCGTTCTCGTTGCCGGTCATCACCCCGAGCTCGCCCTCGACCCCGATGCCGCCGCGCTCGCGGGCCATGGCGACCACCTCGGCGGTCACGGCCACGTTCTCCTCGTAGGGGCGGAGGGAGCCGTCGATCATGCAGGAGTTGAACCCGATGTCCAGGCCCTTGCGGATGTAGTCGATGTCCTCGCCGTGATCGACGTGGACCACGAACGGGGCGCTGGACCTCCGCGCCATCTCCACCATCGCCGGGCCGATCTCCTCGATGCCCACGATGCCCTCATGGACCTGGGCGAACTGGAGGATGATCGGGGTCCCGGTGCGCTCGCCGACATCGATCGCGGCCAGCAGGGATTCGAAGAACGGGGTGTTGACGGCGGCGAGGCCGATGTTGCGGTGCTCGGCGTGCGCGAGCGCCTCGGGCAGGGTGATCAGCATGGGGTCCTGGCCTCTCAGCGGGTCGGGGTGGTGGCGTGGTCGCGGATCGCGGTGTACATCTCGCTGAGGATCTCCCGCCAGTCGGGGTGCTTGATGATGCCGCTGGTGCCGCCGGAGCCGCCGGCCCCCTGGGCGAGCACCCGGGCGACGTCGGCACCGCGGCTGACGCCGGCCGCCTGGATCACGAGGATCGAGGGGTCCACGTCCTTGACGATCGCGGTGGTCCGCTCGACGTAGTCGCCGGCGTCCATCTCGCCGGTGCCGATCGCGGCGGTGGGCTCGCAGATCATGGCGTCGGGGCCGAGGTGCGCGACGGCCCGGCACTGGGCATCGGAATCGGCGCAGACGATGGTGGACAGGCCCACCTCGCGCGCCCTTTCCATCGTGGCATCGAGCTCCGCGAGGGTGAGCGCGTGCTCGGCGTGGTTCAGGACCACGGCGCGGGCGCCCGCATCCACCAGGGCTTCGGGCAGGACATGACCCATCCCCCGGCCGGGGACGATCGGGTCCATGTGCTGGGCCGTGATCGTGAGATCCAGGGTGTGCTCCGAGAGCAGTCGCAGATCTGCGTGCTGCGCGGTGAAGATCGTGGGGATCTGGAACTGACCGGCCAGCTCATCGGTGAGTCGGGCCAGACGAACGAGCTCGTCTCCGTAGAGATACGCCTTCGGGTTGACGATCAGGAGCGGCCCGGTGAGGCCTGAGTCCTGCGAGTCTGCTGGTGCGCGCATCGGATTCCCTTCGTTGGGCGCAACTTGTTGCGTCTGCAAGGCAACTTGTTGATGCGGATCAGAATGGCATGAGCCGGCGGCATGCGCAAGAGGCGTCCGCGATCAAATTTCCGACAGAGCCCGGCGCGCCTCACCATGAACGGTGACAGGATGCCGCCATGGTGACCCGGCGCACAGCAAAGTCGTCCCCGGCCTCCGCCCGACCGCTGCTCCTGAACAGCCTCGTGGCCGCGCTCATCGCGAGCGCGCTGATGATCTTCGTGCACGAGCTCACGCATCTGGTGGCCGGGCTCGCCCAGGGTCACGCCTCGGTCCTGTATCCCTTCGGGGTGATCGACCGCGGTTCTCCGCCGGAGGGTGATCAGGTGCTGACGCTCCTCGCCGGCCCCGCCTTCAGCCTGGTCACCGGTGTGCTGCTGCAGCTGTGGACCCCGCTGCGCGGGCGTGCTGATCTCCTGCACCTGGTGTGGCTGTGGTTCGCTTTCACCTCGGTCCAGGAGGGCATCATGTATCTGTGCCTGACTCCTTTCGGCGCCGGCGACACCGGGCAGGCCGCACAGCTGCTCGGGCTATCCCTCCCGCTGCAGTTCCTCGCGCTCGCGATCGGCATCGGCGGCATGTTCCTCAACGCCCGGGCCTTCGCGCCCCACATGGCGCGCCACGCCGGGGCCGATCCGCGCCTGCGCAATGCGATGACGCTGTTCCCGTGGCTGTACGGGATGACCGTCTCGGTGCTGCTGAGCATCGTGTACCTCGCGATCAGCCCGGCCGAGATACCGGCCTCCGCCCAGATCGCGATTCTCGCGGCGGGGACGGCGCTCCTGGTCTTCGCGCCGATGGCGCACATCTTCGCCCGCAGCGTCACCGCGGTGCCCTCTGAGCCGCTGCGGCTCCGCGCGGTCCCCGTCGGCGGCCTCATCGTGCTGGGCGTGCTGGTGCTCGGGAACATCCTGCTGAGCGTCGGCCTGCAGCTCGGCTGAGCGGAGGCTCAGCCGGCCAGCAGTCGCGCGAGCTCTGTGTCCGAGGCCCTGAGCGCCTCCCGGTCATAGGTCGCGCCGGTCGCCATCACCTCGTGGGCCCCGCTGCGCTCGGCCAGTTCCTCGATCCGTCGGCGCACGGTCGCCGCCGTCCCGGCCACTGTCGCCGCCAGGCCCCTCTCCACCCGGCGAGCCTCCTTCTCGCTCATGGAGGACGCTCGGATCCGCGCGACCGGTTCGAGGGCCTCGAACAGACCCGTGGTGCGGGAGCGCGCCATCGCCCAGACCTCCGGCAGCGCCAGCTCGCGAGCCTCCTCGTCGGTGTCCGCGATCAGCGCGTCGACGGAGACGATGATCTGCGGCGAGCTGCCACGATGCGGCCGGAAGCGGCGGCGGTAGGCGGCGAGCCGATCCGGCAGCTCCGGGGAATCCAGGAAGGGGCCGCCGAGCACCACCGGCAGGCCGAGCGCAGCGGCGGTGTCGACCCCGCTGCCGGTCGCGAGCACGAACATCGGCACCTCGCCGGCATCGGCGGGCCGGGCGGTCAGCGGGGCGGAGCCCTCGAGATGCGCCCGCACATCGGCGAGCTCCTGCGCGAACTCCTCAGGGCTCGCCTCGAGGCGGCCGAGGGCGTGCCGCACCGGCTCGGTGAACCCCAGCGACCGACCGAGGCCCAGGTCGATGCGGCCCGGATACAGGGCGGCCAGCATGCGGAACTGCTCGGCGACCACGAGCGGCCGATGGTTGGGGAGCATCACCCCTCCGGAGCCCAGCCTGATCCGGCGGGTGCGGGCCCCGATCGCCGCCAGCAGCACCGCCGGGGCACCGCTCGCAATCCCGGGCACCGCATGATGCTCTGCGACCCAGAACCGCTCATAGCCCAGCTGCTCGACATCGATCGCACGCTCGACGGAATGCTCCAGAGCAGCGGTCTCCGGAAGCCCATGGCGGGTGCGGGAGCGGTCGAGCAGAGAGAACCTCATGCCGGGGCCAACGCCTGGTGGGGCGCGAAGCTTCCCTGATCGGAGGTCGAGAAGCTCTCATCCCCGAGCCCGCCACCGCAGCGGCTCCCTCGATAGCCTCAGCAGTATGAACGCTCCTCATGTGCCGCTGTCCATCCTCGATCTCGTCTCCATCTCCGAAGGGATGACGACCCGCGAGGCGATCAACGCGTCGATGGACGGCGCGAAGGCCGCCGACCGGCTGGGCTACGAACGGCTCTGGTTCGCCGAGCACCACAACACCAACAGCCTGGCCTCCTCCGCCACGTCGCTGCTGATCGACCGGGCGGCATCACTGACCGAGCGCATCCGTGTCGGCTCCGGCGGGATCATGCTCCCCAACCACGCGCCGCTGACGGTGATCGAGCAGTTCGGCACCCTGGTGCAGTTCCACGGCGACCGCATCGACCTGGGCCTGGGTCGGGCGCCGGGAACGGACCAGCTCACCGCACAGCTGCTCGCGCGCACCTCGGCGGAGCCGTCTGCCTTCATCGCCGCCGTCGAGCAGATGCGGGACTGGTCCCGCGAGGTGCCCATCGGTTCCCTGCCGATCACCGCGGATGTCGCCCGCGGGACCGAGGTGCCGATGTGGATCCTCGGCTCGACCGCCAATGGCGCCCGCCTGGCCGCTCAGCTGGGGATGCCCTTCTCCGTCGCCTCGCACTTCGCCCCCTTCCAGTACCTGCACGCGCTCGACGTCTACCGCGACAACTTCGACCCGGACGCCGCCTCGGCACAGATGTCGACGCCGCGCACCATGGTCGGCGTCAACCTGGTGGTGGCCGACACCGACGAGGAGGCGCAGCGTCAGTTCACCACCCTCCAGCAGATGTTCCTGGGGGTCGTCACCGGCCGGCGCCAGAAGATCCAGCCCCCGCGGCCGATCGACGAGGTCGCCGCGCCGCAGCTCATCGCACAGGTCGACCAGACCCTGTCGATCAAGGCAGTCGGCTCCCCCG
The DNA here is from genome assembly GCF_052095815.1 of Brachybacterium sp. NCBI lineage: Bacteria > Bacillati > Actinomycetota > Actinomycetes > Micrococcales > Dermabacteraceae > Brachybacterium > Brachybacterium sp. The sequence continues at coordinate 135,353 of NZ_JBQDLF010000004.1, forward strand.
CCACAGTGGTCCGGCAGCTCGAGGAGATCGTCGCCGCCACCGGCGCCGACGAGCTCATCCTCACCGCCTACTACTACGACCCGGCGGACCGGCTGCACGCGCTCGAGCTGCTCGCGCAGGCGTGGGGCTTGTGAGACGACGCCACCAAGGCGCGGCTCCCGCCGCATGGCTCGCGCTGCTCTGCCTCTCCGCAGCAGCGCTCACCGGCTGCGGCGAACTCGAAGAATCTCGCCCGGGGCAGGGCGACCCATGGATTCACGACGAGGACAGCGAGCGCTGGTTCCTGCCTGACTCCCTGACGACCAGCTCCGAGCTGGTGGCCGAGCACCTGCCCACGCTGGACACGGCCTCTGAGCTCACACTGATCGGCGGCCAGTTCACTGATCCGCACGAGCGGGTCCCGATCCCCGCCCAGGACGACTACTGGTGGCAGGCTGTGGTGACACTGGCCCCGGCGGAGGTCGAAGAGCTGGCCACGACCGCACAGTCACAGGCTGCCGCAGGATCGATCGGCGGCGAGCCCGAGCGGCTCACGGACGGAGAGCTGCGCGCTGCGATCGTCGGCCCGCTCGAGGAGGCCCTCTCCTCCTGCCCCGAGGAGTGGCTCACCGTGATGCCGGTCCTCACCCAGCCGGGATATGAGAACCGGACCGCGGCCGGCGACGGGTTGGGCGTCCTCGCGGTCTGCCCCGGCGGCGATCAGCTCGTCATCTCTGCCTTCGACATGTGAGCGGCCCGCAGGTCGCTGCTGCGAGTCGCTGCCGCAGGCCGCTGCCGCAGGCCGCTGCCGCAGGCCGCTGCCGCGGGCGACACCGCGAGCATGAGAACGGGGCCACGGCGCGTACGCCGTGGCCCCGTCGCGAGCAGCCTCACTCGCTGGACATCCCGAGCAGATCGGGGATGAACATCGAGATCTGCGGGACGAACACGATCAGCAGCAGGCCGATCACGAGCGGCACGTAGAAGGGCAGCAAGCGCATGATCACCGGCTCCACCTTCATCCGGCCCACCCTCGCGCCGACGAACAGGATCACACCGACCGGCGGGGTGATCGTGCCCAGGCACAGGTTGAACGTCATCATCAGGCCGAAGTGGATCGGATCCACACCCAGCTCAAGGGCGACGGGCAGGAAGATCGGGGTGAAGATCAGGATCGCCGGGGTGGGGTCCATGAACATGCCCACCACCAGCAGCGCCAGCATCATCAGCAGCAGCACGATGATCGGGGAGCTGGAGACCCCCAGCAGGGCACCGGCGATGAACTGCGGGATGGTCGCATAGGCGAGCACCCAGCCCAGCACTCCGGAGACCGCGATCAGCAGCAGCACCACGGCGGTGGTGCGGGTCGCCGCCAGGATCACCGCGGGCAGCTTCTTGACGGTCAGCGCCCGGTAGATGAAGCCGAGGACCAGCGAGTAGACCACGGCGATCACCGCGGATTCGGTGGCGGTGAAGAACCCGGCCACCAGACCGCCGATGACGATGACCATCATGAACACCGCCGGCACCGCGGCCAGCAGGGTGCGCAGTGCCATGGCGAGGGTGAGCTCGCCGCGGGCAGCACCGTTGTCGTTGCCCACCAGCTCGGGGCGGCGCTTCGTCATGATCCAGACCATCGCGATGCAGGCCAGCATCCATACCGCGCCCGGGCCGTAACCGGCGGCGAACAGCGTGGCGACCGAGGTCGAGGACACAAGCGAATACACGATCAGAGTGTTCGACGGCGGGATCAGCATGCCCGAAGGCGCCGAGGCGACGTTCACCGCGGCGGCGAAGGCCGGGTCATAGCCTTCCTTGCGCTGCCGGGGGCTGAGGATCCCGCCGACGGCTGCGGCAGAGGCCACAGCCGCGCCGGAGACGGAGCCGAACATCGCGTTGGCGACCACGTTGGTCTGGGCGAGCGAGCCGGGCATGCGGCCCACCAGCACCTTGGCCGCGTCGATCAGCCGGGCGGCCACTCCGCCGGTGTTCATCAGCTGGCCTGCCAGCACGAAGAACGGTATCGCGAGCAGGGAGAACGAATTCGCGCCCATGAACATGCGCTGCGCGGAGACGAACACGGCCGGCTCGATGCCGATGACGGCGATCAGGGCCACCACAGAGGGCAGGCCGATGGCGATCGCGACCGGGGCGCCGATGGCGATGAGGACGAGGATGCCGATGATCAGGATGATCCCGGCGAGCATTGCGGGATCCATGATCAGCGCTCCTTCTCGGTGTCGGTGCGGGGGTCGGAGTCCGGGAGCGACTGCCCGTCGGAATCCTGGATGACGGCTGCCGCCGCGGCGGCTCCGGCGCTCTCGGCGGCCTCGTCGTCGGTCTCCTCGAGCGGTGCGAGCTCATCGCCTCGCACAGCGAGCAGCAGATCTTCGAGCGCGAGGAAGGCGATCATCAGCCCGCTGACGGGCAGTGCGAGGTACATATGGCCCACGGAGAACGGGAAGCCCGGGATCACCTGCTCCCAGGACATCGCGACCCCGCGCAGCCCGCCCCACACCATGCCGAGCGCTGCGAAGGCGAGCGTCGAGGCTTGGACGGCGACGACCAGCACGCGGCGGGAGAGCCCCGGGGCGCGCTGCGCTAGCACGTCGACCGCGATGTGACCACGTTCGCCGAACACCAGGGTCGCGGCGAACAGGCTCAACCACACGAACATGTACTAGGCGGTGACGGTGGGCCAGGCGCTGGGGGCACTGAGCACCTGGCGGGTGAACACCTGCCACACCACGACCAGCACGAGCACCGCGAACAGCACGATGCACAGCACCTTGAGGGCGGAGAGCAGCCCTTGACGGATCTTCCACATCAGGAATCGCCCCCTTCGGCCGCACCGCGGATCGCCTCGTACAGGGCGAAGTCCGCCGGGTCCTCCAGCAGGGAGATGCCGGTCTCCTCGATGATCGCGGTGAACACCTCGGGGTCCGGCTCCGTGATGACCACTCCGCGCTCGAGCATCGTCGCGGTGGCGTCCTCGGTCTGCTGCTTCCAGATCTCGACGAACTCGCTCTGGGTCTCGGCCCAGGCGGCTCGGAGAGCCACGGAGTCCTGCTCGTCCATCGTCTCGAGCAGGTCGGTGTTGGCCAGCAGGAAGTCGAAGCCGATCAGGTGATTGGTGAGCGTGAAGTGCTTGGCGACCTCGTAGTGGCGCTGGGTGACGTAGGAGATCTCATTGTTCTCCGCACCGTCGAGCACCCCCGCCTGCAGCCCGGTGTAGACCTCGCTGTAGGCCATCGGAGTGGGAACCCCACCGATGTTGTTGATCAGGCGCAGGAAGATCTCGGACTCCTGGACTCGGATCTTGAGCCCTTCCAGATCCTCGACGGACTCGATCGGACCCTGCGCCGTGTAGAGGTGCCGGCCGCCCTGGGTGTAGCCGCCCAGGACCGACAGCCGCTTCTGCGGCTCGAGGGATGCGAACAGCTCGCCGACGATCGACTCGTCGAGCATCACCCGGTTCTGGTGGTCGATGTCGTCGAAGACCCCGGCGACGTTCATCGGCAGGAAGCGCGGTGAGGAGTTCTCGATCTGGGTGCCGGAGACGACGGCCATGTCGATCGCGCCGTCGGAGACCAGCTGCACGGTCTCCTGCTGGTCGCCGAGGGAGTTGTTGGCGTACACGCGGGCGCCGTAGCGGCCGTCGGTCGCTTCCGCGATCCGCTCACCGAAGGAGACCAGCGAGCCGTAGCTGGGGTGGGACTCCGCCTGACCCAGGGAGATGGACAGTACCCGGTCGACACCGGTGACTGCACCCTCCTGGGAGGCACAGCCGCCGAGCAGCGCAGCACCTGCGCCGACCACGGGCAGGGACTTGAGGAATCCGCGACGTCCCACTCCCTCCCTCACATCGGCACGAGTACCGGCGAGCGAGCGGGGGGCTCCTCGTCGGCGGGACAAAGGTGTTCGCACTGCATTCCTCCTCGAATGGGACGCTCCGTACCGCACCGCCGGGGACGGCGCAGACGTGCGTTCGCCACCATCAAGCCGGTCTGGCCGACGGCGGGACGCTCAGGGTGCTCACTGTGATGCGCGGCGGCGAACCCTGCCGAGGGTCCACCCGAGGGCAATCTCCGTGCCCTATGGCGACGGTGCCCGGTCGCATCAAAAGCTCGACCACGGACAGGGTGCCAGCGCGCGAGAAACCGGTCTCACCACTTGCCGTATGTTGCCACTGGCGGGCCGTAGTGAGTTGTGTCCCACCGAGCGCTCGACTGGCATGCTGGTGCCCATGGCAACGCCGCCCACCCCCACCGCTGTCACCGCTGTCGACACCGCGCCGCCCACCCCGACGACCTGGCTGCTTCCTGCCGCCGGGGTATCAGCCTCCGCCTTCCTCCTCTTCGGCCTCCAGCTCGCCGGCTGGGGCCACGGACTGCTCGCGCTCAGCCTGCTCGGCGCCTTCGTCCTTTCCCGGGAGCTCGGCAAGGATCTCTCCCTGATCGGCCTCGGGATCGCGATCGTCTCCACCACCTCGGTGAAGGCGAATGTGGACTGGGACCGCTTCTTCACGATCGGGACCGTGCTGCTCCTCGCCGTGGCAGTGCCGCTGCTGGTGGACCGTCTGGTGCTGCGCCGTCGGGCGATCCGCTTCCCCTGGCTCTCCGGCGAGAGGTGGAATCGGTGGCAGTGGGGGTACATCATCGCCGTGCCCGTGCTGGGCTGGCTGATCCTGCCGTACTACTTCATCACCTCGGGCGCCTACGAGAACTGGCCGGCGATCACGGACAGCGGCGCGCTGGGACGCTTCCTCGTGGGCGTGAACTTCGTGGGCACCTGGGACGAGCTGTTCTTCATCTGCACCTGCTTCGCGCTGCTGCGCCGCCACTTCGGGCTCTGGACGGCGAACCTCCTGCAGGCGGTCATCTTCGTGTCCTTCCTGTGGGAGCTCGGCTATCAGGCCTGGGGGCCGCTGCTCACCGTCCCCTTCGCGCTGCTCCAGGGCTGGCTGTTCTCCCGCACCGGCTCGCTGCTGTACGTGCTGGTCGTGCATCTGCTCTTCGACGTGATCGTGTTCCTCGCCATCGTCCACGCGCACAACCCCGGGGTGATCCCGATCTTCCTGATCTGACCAGGCCTGGCGTGGCGTGGCGCGTCCGGTCAGAGCAGGGCCTGCTCAGCGGCTGGCGAGCACCTCACGGATCGCGGCGAGCGTCGCCGGGATCCCGGTGCGTGCGGCCCGCTGACGCACAGCGATCTCCTCCTCGGCGCGGTCGCCGTAGCGTTCGGCGAACACCTCTTCGAAGTACGGGGTGGTGAGCGTGTACTCGGTCAGCTCCGTGCCGCCGCCCGCGGCCGGCCGCAGCCGGTACCCCCACTGGGCACGGCCGGGTCCCACCGACCAGGCGAAGTGCTCTCCCGGGGTGGCCGCGATGACTTCGGAGGTGGTCTGCCATTCGCGCTCCGGGGTGCGGTTGAACCCCGTGAAGCGGGCGCCCACTCCTCGCTGCTCGCTGTCCCACTCGCAGCGCAGGCACTGCTGACTCCACTCGCCCGTCCGCGTGACGTCGCTGATCAGCGCGTACACCTCGTCCGGGGTGGAGGGGACGACGATCGAATCCTGCATCTCGTAGGTCATGGCTCCATTGTCCCCGCGCCCGACTGCGTCGTGGCTGGCGGCCGCGCGGAGCAGGTGATCAGTCCTGGACCTCGACCAGAGACACCCGGACCGTTCACGGGTTCGTCATCGAGGCCTCGCTCCGAGCATCATCTCGAGATGCTCCGCTCGCTCCCGGGCGACCTGCTCCCGCAGTCGGCGGCGTCGTGCCGCCTCCCGGCACTGCTGATGCTCGCCATTGCCCTCGAGACAGGGTCAAGGGCCCAGGGTGAGCACCGGGGATGGGGAGGAGTGCGGCAGCAGGGCCACCGGACAGCGCAGGGCTGGATACCGCTGGGCCGGACAGCACAGTGCCCCGACCCTCCGGAGAGGATCGGGGCACTGCGGTGCTCCGGTGGGAGCGGCGTGATCAGGAGATCACATCATGCCGCCCATTCCGCCCATGCCACCCATGTCGTCGCCGCCGCCGGCCGGGGCCTTGGGCTCCGGCTTGTCGGCCACGACGGCCTCGGTGGTGAGGAACAGGCCCGCGATGGACGCCGCGTTCTGCAGCGCAGAACGGGTGACCTTGACCGGGTCGATGATGCCGGCGGCGAGGAGGTCCTCGTAGACGCCGGTAGCAGCGTTCAGGCCCTGGCCGACGGGGAGGTGCTTGACCTTCTCCGCGACGACGCCGCCCTCGAGACCGGCGTTGACCGCGATCTGCTTGAGCGGTGCCTCGATGGCGACCATGACGATGTTCGCCCCGGTGGCCTCGTCACCCTCGAGGGTGAGCCTGCCGAAGGTGTCCGCACCGGCCTGCAGCAGCGCGACGCCGCCACCGGCGACGACGCCCTCATCCACAGCAGCCTTGGCGTTGCGCACGGCATCCTCGATGCGGTGCTTGCGCTCCTTGAGCTCCACCTCGGTGGCGGCGCCGGCCTTGATGACGGCCACGCCGCCGGCCAGCTTCGCGAGGCGCTCCTGGAGCTTCTCACGGTCGTAGTCCGAGTCCGAGTTCTCGATCTCGGTGCGGATCTGGGACACGCGACCGGCGATGCGCTCGGCGTCGCCGGAGCCCTCGACGATGGTGGTCTCGTCCTTGGTCACGACGACCTTGCGAGCCTGGCCGAGCAGCTCGAGACCAGCGGTCTCCAGCTTCAGGCCGACCTCCTCGGAGATGACCTGGCCACCGGTGAGGATGGCCATGTCCTCGAGCATCGCCTTACGACGATCGCCGAAGCCCGGTGCCTTGACGGCGACGGACTTGAAGGAGCCACGCAGCTTGTTGACCACGAGCACCGCGAGCGCCTCGCCGTCGACATCCTCGGCGAGGATCGCGAGCGGCTTGCCGGACTGGATGACCTTCTCCAGCAGCGGCAGCAGATCCTTGACGGAGGAGATCTTCGAGGAGATCAGCAGGATGTAGGGGTCCTCGAGGACCGTCTCCTGGCGATCGGCGTCGGTGACGAAGTAGGGCGAGATGTAGCCCTTGTCGAACCGCATGCCCTCGGTGAGCTCCAGCTCGAGGCCCATGGTGTTGGACTCCTCGACCGTGATCACGCCTTCCTTGCCGACCTTGTCCAGCGCCTCGGCGATGAGCTCGCCGATGGCCGGGTCAGCGGCGGAGATGGCTGCGGTGGAGGCGATCTGCTCCTTGGTCTCGATCTCGTGAGCCTGCGAGAGCAGGGTCTCCGTGACGGCTGCCACGGCCTTGTCGATGCCGCGCTTGAGCGCGATCGGGTTGGCGCCGGCGGCCACGTTGCGCAGCCCCTCCTTGACGAGGGCCTGTGCGAGGACGGTGGCGGTGGTGGTGCCGTCGCCGGCGATGTCGTCCGTCTTCTTGGCGACCTCCTTCACCAGCTCCGCGCCGATCTTCTCGTAGGGATCGTCGAGCTCGATCTCCTTGGCGATCGACACGCCGTCGTTGGTGATGGTGGGCGCGCCCCAGGACTTCTCGAGCACGACGTTGCGGCCCTTGGGGCCGAGGGTGACCTTGACGGCGTTCGCGAGCTGGTTCATTCCCCGCTCGAGGCCGCGCCGGGCCTCCTCGTCGTATGCGATGAGCTTGGCCATTGTGGAATCTCTCCCGTGTGGTGTGGTGTCCACCCGACCCTGTGCCCGCGACGGACGAGAGCCGACGCCGTGTTCATGTCCCACAGCGGCGACCCCCTCACGGGGCCGGAATGTTCGTGGTCGGCGAAGCGGTGGACCGCCTGCCGATCGTGCCCCCGGTGCGCGCGAGCTCGAGCGCACGAGGCGCTGTCACTCTCGATCACCGAGTGCCAGATCATCATAAGCACTCGAAGGCGGAGAGTGCTAACTCTCTGCTCATGGCGGACACATCGGTCGAGTCGCTGTCGGGTCGCAGTCGCTTCGCCCTGTGTCAGAGCCCCGCGCTGCGGAGCCCTCCGGAACGGCCCGGGAATCTGGAGAGCGACAGGCGCCGACCTCCTGGGTCGCCGCCTGCCGCTCGAGCCTCCTGCTGTCGAGAGCGAGCTCTGTCAGCCTTCGCCCTCGGCGTCACCGCCGGCATCGCCGGGCTCAGCCACGGCGACCAGGGTGATGCGGGCGTCGTACTCGTCGCTCTGACGGGCTTCGCCGGCGCCGGCGCGCTCGGCGAGAGCCTGAGCGGTGTCCGCGTCGCCCTCGTCGCGGTAGAAGACCACCGGCTCCTGCTGGGCGTTGTCCGAGGTGGTGACGCTGACGTCCTCCCAGCCTTCACCTTCGAGGGTGTCGCGCCAGGTGCCGGCCAGGCCGTTGATGCCGCCGGCGTTGACCACCAGCACCGGAGTGGTGAGGTCGGGCTCGGGGGCGGGCTCGGCTTCCTCCTCGGCAGCGGTCTCCTCGGCACTCTGCTCGGCGGCTTCGCTCTCGGCCGCGGCGGAGGTGGGGTCCTCTGCGCGGTCATCGCCGTTGTTGCCCATGCCTCCGATGAAGAAGAGCAGCACGACGAGCAGCACCGCGGCGGCGCCGATGATGATGATGTACAGCAGGTTCTCCCGCCAGAACGGGAGCTCGGCGCGGTGGGCGCCGTGGAAGGACACGGCGTCCGCCTCATCGTCGAAACGGTCCGGCGGGTACGGATACTGGGAATCAGCCACGGCCCCATTAAACCTGCTCCACCCGCGCCGGGTGCGGAGCACACGCCCTGCGGGTGACTCCGCTCAGGCCACTCGGTGGGTGTCGGCGGCGCCCGTGGCGCCATCCTCGGACGTGCGCCGGCCCCGCAGTCGGTGGACGACGGAGGGCGCGGCCCGCAGTGCGGCGGGCTCGTCCAGAAGTGCATTCAGACGCACGTAGTACGCGACCTTCGACAGGCCGATCTGCTCACGGATCGCCCGTTCCTTCGCGCCGACGTAGCGGAAGGTGCGACCTTCGAGGGCGAGGATCCGGCGGTCCCGCTCGCTGAGCCCGCCCTGCGGGCCGGGCAGTGACGCATCGGACATCGTGGCGGGAGTGTCGTCGCCCTGCTCCGGTTCTTCACCCGCGGAGAGCTGCTGCTCCGATTCTGTGGCCTCCACAGCCTCCACAGCCTCCAGAGCCTCCAGAGCCTCCGCAGCCTCGACGGTTCCCGCGGCGGCGAGCGCTGCGCGGGAAGCTCGATGAGCGATATCGGAGGACATAGCCCCAGGGTAAGGGCCGGGACGCGCCGGTCCTGTCCGGCGCGCCGCTGACCCGGCCCGGGTGGGGAACGGCTCACGCGCGCCGCTCAGCGGGGCGCCGGTGACTGGTCCGGTGGAAGACTGGAGCCGTGTCGACATCGCTCGCCGAGAACATCGCCGCCGACTGGGCTGAGGCGCTCGCGCCCGTCGAACCCCGCCTTCGGGAGCTGGAGGGGTTCCTGCGTTCCGAGGAGGACGCCGGTCGCGGCTATCTGCCCGCTCCTGATCGGGTGCTGCGCGCCTTCACGCGCCCGCTGGCCGAGGTGCGGGTGCTGATCGTCGGCCAGGATCCGTATCCGACCCCTGGCCATCCGATCGGGCTCTCCTTCGCGGTGGAGCGGGAGGTGCGCCCGCTGCCGAGGTCGCTGACGAACATCTACACGGAGCTCGAGAGCGATCTGGGGATCCCGCGCGCACCCCATGGCGATCTCTCCGCCTGGCAGGACCAGGGTGTGCTGCTGCTGAACCGGGTGCTCACCGTCGCCCCCGGGGCCGCCGCCTCACACCGTCGCCGCGGCTGGGAGGAGATCACCGGGCAGGCGCTGCGCCAGCTGGTGGCGCGCGGCGGTCCGCTGGTGGCGATCCTGTGGGGACGCGATGCCCAGTCCCTGATCCCCCTGCTGGGCGAGGTGCCGTACATCGCCAGCCCGCACCCCAGTCCGCTGTCGGCCTCGCGAGGGTTCTTCGGCTCCCGGCCGTTCTCGGGTGCGAACGCGTTGCTCGCGAAGCAGGGTGCGGCGCCGATCGACTGGCGCGTCGGGGACTGACGCGGGGACTGACGCCGGGGATTGACGCCGCCGGCGCAGCCCGGGCTCAGCCCTCGGTCCAGACCCAGCTGTCGAGGATCTGCCGGATCTCGGGAGACAGCTCCGTCGCGCCGTGGGTCTCGACCACGATCTGCACCACGTCATCGGCCACGTCGGCGCAGTACATCTCCCCCACCGCGTCCTGTCCGTCATGGGTGCCCGTGGTGCGATGCGCCGCGAGCTCCTTGCCGTCGAGGGTGATCGGGTCCAGCTCCTCGGGGTCCCCGGGCTCGTCCCAGCCGAAGCCCGTCCAGGTGGCCTGCGTGCGGCAGGTCATCACCGCGTGCAGGTCGGAGTCGAACATGTACACCGTGATGCTGTTGGTCGCGAAGCTGTAGAGGTCATCGGGGGCGATGTCCTCGTCGGCGAGCTCCGCCACTCCCACGGCATCCGCCGGATCTGCACTCTTGTTCAGGTCGAACCAGGTCGCCGGGTAGGAGAAGCTGAAGAACTCGTGCTCGAAGGTCACCAGCTCGGGTCCGCTCGCGGTCTCCGTCGGCCCCGGCGGGGAGCCCCGGTCCCGGCTCACGAGGTAGACCACCCCGCCGGTCACCGCCAGGAAGACGATCACCAGCAGGGTCAGGACGCAGGCCAGCGCGCACCAGAAACCGGTGCGCGAGCGCTGCTGCGGCGGGGGCCGCTGCCCCGGATATGGATGCCCCATTGGTCTCCCCCGACGTGCTGACATGATCCGCGAACGGCACTGCCCGCAGCTGCCCCGCCATAGTACGGCGGACGCTACTGTGGTGGCACGTCGCACGCCCTGCTCCTTACCCCGCCGTGGAGGACCCGATGCCCCTGCACACCACTCAGTTCACACCGCAGGGACCAGGGGTCGACTACGACCCCCACTGGTACCGCAGGGCCGTCTTCTACGAGGTGGTGGTGCGCGCCTTCGCCGACGGCAACGGCGACGGCACGGGCGACTTCTCCGGCCTCATCGAACGCCTGGACTACCTGCAGTGGCTGGGCATCGACTGCCTCTGGCTGCCGCCGTTCATGGCCTCGCCGCTGCGCGACGGCGGCTACGACATCTCCGACTACGAGGCGGTGCTGCCGGAGTTCGGTTCGATCACCGATTTCGAGCGCCTGGTCAGCGAAGCCCATCAGCGCGGGATCCGGGTGGTCATCGACCTGCCGATGAACCACACCTCGGACAAGCACCCGTGGTTCCTGGAATCGCGTTCGGACCCGGAGGGGCCCTACGGCGACTTCTACGTGTGGTCGGACACCGACGAGAAGTACTCCGAGGCCCGCATCATCTTCGTGGACACCGAAGAGTCCAACTGGGCCTTCGACCCCGTGCGTCGGCAGTTCTTCTGGCACCGCTTCTTCTCGCACCAGCCCGATCTGAACTTCGAGAACCCGAAGGTCCGCGAGGCGATGTTCGACGTCGTGAAGTTCTGGATGGACAAGGGCATCGACGGCTTCCGCGCCGACGCGATCCCCTATCTCTACGAGGAGGAGGGCACGGACGGGGAGAACCTCCCCGCCACCCACGACTTCCTCGCCGAGCTGCGCAGCTACGTCGACGACCACTGGCCCGGACGCGTGATCATCGCCGAGGCGAACCAGTGGCCCCGCGACGTCGTGGACTACTTCGGAACCGAGGAGAAGCCCGAATGTCATATGTGCTTCCACTTCCCGGTGATGCCCCGCCTGTTCTACGCACTGCGTGAAGGCAGCGCCCGCCAGATCATCGACATCCTCGAGGACACCCCGGAGATCCCCCGGGGTGCCCAGTGGGGGACCTTCCTGCGCAACCACGACGAGCTGACCCTCGAGATGGTCACCGGGGAGGAGCGCACCGCGATGCTGGGCTGGTACGCCCCGGACTCCCGGATGCGGGCGAACGTGGGCATCCGTCGGCGTCTGGCGCCGCTGCTGGACAATTCCCGCAGCGAGCTCGAGCTGATCCACGCCCTGCTGCTGTCCCTGCCCGGCTCCCCGTTCCTCTACTACGGGGACGAGATCGCGATGGGTGACAACATCTGGCTCACCGATCGTGATGCCGTGCGCACGCCGATGCAGTGGACCCCCGATCGCAATGCCGGGTTCAGCGAGATCACCGATCCCGGCAAGCTGTACCTGCCGGTGATCCAGTCGCTCGTCTACCACTACGCCACCACCAATGTGGAGGCGCAGATGGCGCATTCGAGCTCATTGCTGCACTTCGTGCGCTGGATGCTCGCGGTGCGCAAGGAGCACGAGGCCTTCGGCATGGGCGCCTACCGCAACGTCCCCGCCGATTCGGACCGCGTGCTCGCCTTCACCCGCACCTACGACGGGGCCGAGCACGGCGAGGACGCGGAGTTCCACGCCGAGACCCTGCTGTGCGTGTTCAACCTCTCCGCACGTCCCGTGACCGTCTCCCTGGAGCTCGGAGGGCTGGCTCGGCGCACGGTGCGCGACCTGTTCGGCGGGCACGAGTTCCCGCCGGTGGGCGAGGACGGCTCGATGACCATCACCCTGGGCGGGCACGGCTACTACTGGCTGAAGGTGCGCCCGCTGCACCCCGACGGGGAGCCGATGACGGTCACCACCGCGCTGCCGGTGATCACCGTGGAGGATGCCCAACCGCCGGCGAGCTGACGCCTGCTTCCAGGGCGGGCGGGGCCAGTCAGTCCGAGCGGGCGGGGTCCGTTAGCCGGAGCGGGCGGAGCCTCGTCAGCCTGTGAAGGCTGCGGCGAGGGTCGCGCCGGCGAGGACGATGCCGCCGACCATCGCGAGGATCCCGATGACCTCCATCGGGATCCAGAACACCGAATGGGGACCGTGGCGGCCGATCGCGCGACGGCCATCGGCGATGACGGACTCGATCATCTGCGCCGCCTCCTCGGGGCTGCTGGGCAGCGTGTTGCCCACGACCAGCACTCCGCGGTCCGCTGCGTCCTCGAGCCGGGGCCGTTCGGCCGCCTCCCACTGCTCCGCCCGCTTCCGGGGCAGGAGCACGTTGAGGTACCATCCGTGCACTGCCGTGATCGCCCCGCCGATCAGGATCCCCAGTCCCGCCAACGGTCCTGCCGCTGTCGAGGACTGCAGGATCGAAGCGCCGAGCAGCCCTCCCAGAAGTGCCGCACACGCTCCGATGTACACGATGGCCAGGCCGCCCCATCCGCGCCAGATGATCATGTGGTCCCCTCTCGATCCGGCACCTGCGGCGCCGGCGCCCTTGAACTGCCCCGGCATCCGCCACGGCACAGTGGTCGAGGGTATCGGGGTCCCCGGATCGGCGATATGGGGAGAACTCCCCTGCGCACCACCGCAGGCGATCTCCTCCTGCCTCGCCTCCCGCTAGATGCCGACGGACCGTGCGCATGGCCAGTGAAAAATCTCCGTTGCACACCTGCCCCGTGCCTCGAGCACGCCCGATGTGCCATTCTCGGGGATCGGCACGAGGCACGGGCACGAGGTCCGAGCTCGAGATGCGGGCGGCGGGACACTGTCTCGGCGCAACGGCCGAGACAGCGTGACGAAGGGAGAATGCGGTGGCAGAGCCCCGTTCAGCGGCACAGGAGGCAGGCGATCCGAGCACGAGCCCGGAGCGTCTGCTCGAACTCACCGAGAAGCATCCTCAGCTGCAGCGGATGATCCTCCTGAACCCGTCGTGCCCCGAGGTCGCGCGCCAGTGGATCCTGGCCACGAACCCGTGGGCGAAGCGTGCCTACGAGGAGAGCCGTGAGCAGGATGTCTCCGAGCCAGAAGCCTCTGAGAGGGACACTGCCGACGACGACACCCAGGTCGCAGGTCTCGCTCCCGTCCCGGTTCCCGACACCTCCTTCGATCTGCAGCCAGAATCGGTCGCGGAGCCGGCAGCCGAGGACCCCGACGACGTCTCTGTCTGGGGCGACTTCGGAGACGACGCCTTCTGGAACGGCGCGGACGACTCTGACGAACCCGCGTCCGGTGCCCCGGCCTCCTCCGTGAGGATCGCGCAGGACGCGGGCGTGGTCCCCCTCGGTCCGGCGCCCTCCCCGGCATCGCCGGATGCTCCGGCCGCGGGCGCCGCGGCTGCCGCGGCACCCGCCGCCCCCCCGGCCCCCGGCCCAGCACCAGCACCAGCCCCAGCCCCCGCACCCGCCCCCCCCCCACCACCAGCTCAGCACCCGGACTACGCCTTCCCCGCCGTCCCCGGTGCCTATGACGCCACAGCGATGCACGGCGCGCAGTCCTCCGCCGCACCGCAGTTCCCGCAGGGGCAGAGTCCGCAGACGCCCTACGGTGCCGCGGCATACGGTGCCGCGGCACCCGCTGCGGCAGCTGCCGCGACGCCCCCTGCACAGCACCCCGGCGCGACGGACGACGAGGGCTCCGGGCCCTCCCGCCGCATCTGGTGGGCCTGCGGCGGTTGCCTGCTGCTCTCCCTCCTGCTGGTGGTCGTCATCGCCTTCGCCGGACGCGCCTGGCTGTCCGCAGACGACGACGGGTATGAGCGAGACAGCTCGACCACGGCACAGGAGGCCCCGGCGGAGCAGCCCACCGAAGAACCCACCGAGGAGACCCCCAGCCAGGACCCGGTCTCCCCTGCCCCCGACGGCGCACAGGAGATGACCGAGCTGCGCTCCCCGACCGGGAACATCATCTGCCTGCTGGAGGGCGACTCGGTGTCCTGCAGCGTGCTCGAGCGGGACTTCGGCGAGTCCGGTCTCGAGGACTGCGAGAACGGTCCGTTCTCGATCCAGGTCTCCGACGGCGCAGCCGCCACGGCCTGCGGATCGTCCTTCCTCAGCGACACCGCGACTGCGCTCGAGTACGACCAGAGCGCGACCTCCGGGAATGTCGCCTGCACCAGCCGCTTCGACGGCATGACCTGCTGGAATATCATGACCGGCAAGGGGTTCATGGTGAACCGGGTGACCTACGAGACGTTCTGACCCCCGGCGCGGACGCTATCGGGATCGCAGAACAGCCCCTCACCGGAGCGCATCGGAGACGATGCCCTCGCAGGTGAGGGGCTGTTTTTCGAGCTGGAGACGGGAATCGAACCCGCAACCACCTGTTTACAAGTCGAGCAGGGCCGCTTTGTCCTATGCCATTTCGTGACCTCCCGTGCCTGGTCAGACACTTCTACGCGGTTCCGGTTGCCCGTCGTCTCGTCTCATTTCGCGCCGTTTGTGAGAAATTCTGTGAGGGCTCGTGAGCGCGCCTTCGCCGCCCTTACCCCAGCAGATCAGCAGGCGACCCGTCCTGCACTTCGTAGCCGTTCCACCGGCACAGCACGTTTGTGCCGCCCGGGTCGTCTGCTCCCCACGGTCCCGCTATCGGCGACTGCATGAACTCGTTATCGGCCTGCGATCCGTACCAGGCGACATCCTCTGCGACGTCGCGGAGGTCGCCCGCGTCGTCCAGCTCGGTCGTCCATAGCACGCACATCGTGTGGGCCATGTCGTCGCCGTCGGCGAAAATCGCGAGCTCGGGCGCGTCCGGGTCAGGCGTACGGCTCGGCGTCGGCTCCGGTTCGGTGGCCTGCTTCTCGCTCACGGTCTCCTCGGCGACAGGCGCTGCGCTCTCCTCCTCTTTCGCCGAGGGGCTGCAAGCAGCGAGGCTCAAGACCAGGGCCGCAGCCGCAGCGAGGGCACCGCGACGGATTATTGAACTCACCATTGCGCGCGACTCCTTCACTCGGCGGGGCGGAACTCGCCGCACCCGTCCACGGTGAGCGAGTAGGCAGAACTTCTCACGGTCAGCTCGACGCGCAGAGCGCTCGTCGAGAAGAAGTTGTCGATGATGCCTCCCGACTCATCGGTCAGCTCCCAGTAGCAGCCGTCGAACGGCTCGCCGTCGCCACTCTCGGACACGTATGTACCGGGCTGTACCTCCTCGCCGACGAGATAAGTACCCGAGTGGAACATCCGCCCCTCGGCGCGTATCTCGTCGTCCGCCGCACCGATGGCGACTAGCTCTCGCACCGCCTCGGCATCCGGGTGCTCCGGGCAGAGGACGAGCGCACCCTCGGTCTCGTGCCGCTGTCCCTCGGTCATCGGCCTAGGTCCGAAGGTGCCCGCGTTACCCATCATCGTCTCGCCACACATCGAATAGAGGATGTGGAGCGAGTCACTATCCGGGCCATACGCTCGCTCCAGGGCTTCCTGCTCGACTTCCAACTGCACGGCCATGTCGTCGTAGATCGTGCATCGTGTATGCGCCTCGGCACTGTCCTGCCACACTCGTTCCAGCGAGTAGTAGTTGTAGCTGGTCGTTCCCGTTCCGCCGTTGCATTCCATGTCCAGCTCACGCACCAGCGGCGATTCGGGCAGCTCGGGAGTCGGTGACGGTGTGGGGGTCGGCGTAGGCGACGGTTCGGTCGTCTCCGCCTCCGTCGTCACCTCGGCGACCGGGGCAGCCGACGCCGAGTCGGTCTCGGGCGCACCAGTGCCGCCACAGGCGGCCAGCATGACGGCCGCGAGCACCGCAACAAGGGTCGAACTACCTCGGCGAGCGCGACGGCTCAGGACATGCGGGCGCTTGGGCAACGTTGACTCCTCTGGAGGGGCGCAGCGACGAGAGGGGCCGCGCTCGGCCAGGTTAGGTCCTGTTTCAGACACTTGAGCCTCCTTCCGTCCTCACTGTTGCCCTTCCGTCACCTTGGAGCGATCCACGCCACCCCACACGCCCCACACCTCGCCCGCCTCGGCGGCGTAATCGCGGCACAGCGCCGCCAGCGGGCACCGCGCGCACAGCTCGGCCGCCCGTCGGCGCTCGGCGGCCTGGTCGGATGTGAACGGCTCGGGGGCCAGGCGGCACGGTGGCGGCTCCCCCGCCCGCTCACGTATCGCTACGGCGTGCATCAGCTCAGCGCGAGCCGAGGCCGTCGCCATGATCCTCCTCGGCGCGGTCGGCAGGGATGCGCCGATCCCGGGATGCTGGGAAGTCGTGAGCGTCACCGGCCCCACCGCCCCGACCGCACCCGGCGCGGATCGTTCGCCGTCCCGTCCAGCACCACGGCACCGCCCGGGCCGTAGCCGCCGCCGCGCGCCGCAATCCGCGCCCGCTGGTCCAGCGGCATCGTCGGCCGCTGCATGGCCCGCTCAGCGAGGCGCACAGCATCTCGGCGACCCCTCGGGACCGTCACCATGCCGCGCCCGGTCTCGGGCTGGTCCATCAGGTCCGACACCACCATGCCCACCGCAGTCACGATGTCGTCGTGCGTGCCCGGCGGATTCTGGAGCTTGACCGTCCCCGGCCCGGTCTCCACCATGCGCGTGCTCATGAACTCCTCGCGCACCTCGGAGTCGTCGGGCAGGGACAGCGCACGATCGCGCAGGGCGACGAACAGGGACCGGGCCAAACGGTTCGCACCTGCCGAGCTGAACACGTACTCCTCGGTGCGGATGCCCGCCCGGGCCAGGTTCCCGGTGAGCTGTTCGGCCTGCATCCGATCGAACCGCAGCCGCGCCCGGTAGGCCTTGCACACGCGCATGACGGCCGCCTCCACCTCGGCGAGGTCCACCCGCCCGCCGGTGTCCCGAGGCCGCCAGAACAGCGCCCGGTCGATCACCACGCGGCGGCCCGCATCGGTGCGCTCGGCGTGGCCCACCACCAGCGCGGTCAGGTCGCGCCGGGTGCCCACGTCCAGCGCGGCCACGTACTCGGTCCCCGGGTGCGGGTCGATGACCGCCGACCCGCCCCGGATCGCCGCGTCGACATCCTCGGGCGAGGTCAGCGCGTCGTCGGACTCGGCCCACTCGCACAGGATCAGCCGCCGCCACTCCGAGGCGGTCAGGTCCGCCCGGGTCGAGTCGATGTCCGCCGGGGACCACCACGGCGAGGGGCCGGGCGTGCGCGAGGTGTGCCAGTGCTCCGAGGCCCTCGCCTCGCCCCACACCTCGGCCCCCATGCTCGTCGGCGACCCTGCGGTACCGATCACCAGCAGGCGCGAGCCCGGCACCTTCGGCACCGCCGAGACGATCGCGCCCCACAAGCGCCGGTAGTTGGTCGTGGCGGGCCACATCGCCAGCTCGTCCACCACGGTTAGCCACGGCCGCGTGCCGTACGCGCTCGCCCCGTCCGACGCCTCCACGCTCAGGGTTGCCTGCGAGGACTTGACCGTGATCGCCCGCGCGCCGACCTCCAGCGCCCCGCCGAGGCCCGGCGTCCTGCCGACGATTCCAGCCACCGCGTCGATGAACAGCGCCGCCTGGTCGTGGTCCACCGCATACACGTGCACCCGCGCCCGGGGCGGTGCCTCGGCCAGCAGCAGGGCGAGGGTGAGCGCCGCAAGATCGGTCGTCTTGGACATGCCGCGTCCCCTCAGCAGGTAGTGACGCCGAGGCGGGGCGGGGCCGTCAGTGTTCCCGCTCGGCAGCGCCTCGGGGGCGGCCGGTCTCAGGATCGCCTCGGCGTCGGCGCGTTGGAATGGGTGAGCGGCCTCGCCCCACGTCCTGCCGTCCTCCAGCTCCATCCCGGACATGAGCGCGAGAGCATCGAGCCCGGATGCGGTGCGGGTGCTCATCGGTCGGCCTCCTGGTCGGTGGTGGTGGTGTCGTTCGCCGGGGCGGGCTCGGTGGTAGCTGTCTCCGCCGGGCTCGGCTCAGGGGCCAGGCCCGCCGCCGCATGGTGCCGGGCACTCTGCTCCATCGCCGCCCGCCCGGCAGACTGCACCGAGGCGAGCATCCCGACGACAGGATCGGCGGGCGCTTCGATACCTGCCGTGCGCTGGGATGCCAGGGCCGCCCGGCCCCGCTCGGCCAGGGCGTCGAGGTCTACCGCCAGCACCGAGGCCGCCGCCCGCTCCCGGGCGAGGGCCGCCTCAGAGCGCGGGTCCAGCCCGAGCCGTGCGCGATGGTCGGCGGCGTGCTTCTCCAGCTTCGTCAGCCATGTCAGCGTGCCCGGGCGCGGCTCACCGGTGGCCGGGTCGATCGGGCCGACCTCGGCGATGTGGCGTCGCATCAGGGTTGCCTGCGCCTCCAGCGTGGCCCAGGCCGCCACGGACTCCGGATACGGGGCCAGGTCCGGCCGGGCCTCCAGCATCCCGGCGGCCAGGTGCTCGGCGAGCTGACCATAGACGCGGGGCGAGCGGTGCCCCGATCGCAGGTTCACGGTGTTGCCCGGCGCGAACGGCGGCCGGGTGCCTGTGCCGCGCGCGGGGCCGCCGTGGCCCGGCCCGTGCGACTCGGTCGCGGTGCCGTCCTTGCGCAGGGCGCGTGTCGGCTCGGGCGGCGGTGTCTTGCGGGGGCGTCCTCGGCGGCTCATCGCGCACCGCCTCGGGCAGCCGTGCGGCGGGCCGGGCCGCGAGTGCCGCGCGACGGGCTGGAGGGTGCGAGCCCGTTACCGAGGTGGACGTGAGCCCACGGGGTGCTGTTCGCCCCGCCGCCGACTGCACCGTGACCGAACAGGCCGGTCAGGGACTCCTCACGCACGGCGAGGTCCAGCGCCCGGGCGGCATCATCCCGCCCGGTGCCGCGCAGGTGCTCGCCGAGAGCGCGCGCCATCGCGGCGACGCCGAGCGATCCGACCGCCGATGCGGCGCGACCGCAGGGGCGGCACAGGTGGCCGTCGATCCGCTCGCGGATCGCACCGGCGCTGGACCGGCCGAGGGTGTGCAGGGTCGCCGTGCGCGGGAACCAGACAGCATCTCGGGCGCGGTCGCGGCCACCAAGGACCACGACGTGATGCGCGGGCACCTCCACCGTCGCCACGCCGCAGAACATGCACGGTCGCCGATCCGGCGCGGGCAACGGCACTGCGGGGGCGGTGGTCGCCACGCGATAGGCGAGCACTCCGCCGATCCTCGCCCGGGCAGCGGCGCGCATCTCGGCCGTGGCGGCGGCGAACGGCACCGCCGCGCACTGGTGTGCGGTCACCTCGCGAGCGTGATACGCACTGGTCCACTGCACAGCGCCGCCGACAACCGCCATGCTGTCCACGACGTACCGGGTCAGCACGGCGTCGCGCATCATGTGGTCGGCCGGGACGCTCGCGCCGATCATCGCGAAAGCGTCGAGCGCCGCCGTGAGCTGATCGTGCGCATGGGCGGGGCCGAGGCGCGCGGCGAGCGCGGGGTGAGCGCGCAGGATGCGGGCCGTCGTGACAGTGCGGTCGGCGCAGTCCGGGCACGTCGAGAACGTCACCGCTGGTGTGCCCCCGCCGTTCGGGTGCGGCACCGTCGCTCCGTTCGGATAGGTCATCATCGCGCGCACGGCGCGGTCAACGACCACCTCGCCGCGCTCATCCTCGGGGGCCACGGGCACGCCGCAGCGGCCGCAGGCTCGCGCGCTCTCGGGCATCGCCGAGGTGATCAGCGGGGCGTCGGTTGTCGCGCCGTCGGCATGGTTGGTGGTGGTGTCGGTGGTGGTCATCGTCGCGCCTCCTCGGCGGTCGTGGTCGGGTGGGGTCGGTCGGGGGTCGGTAGGCCCAGGCGCTCGGCCATGTCGTGCACGACGGCGCGCCTGCCGAGGGGGCGCAGCAGGGCCACCTCGTCGGCGGTCAGCTCGGCGGGCTCGGGCGAGACGGGCCGCCTCTGATCCCACACGGACTGGTACGGCGGTAGCGGGGCGGGTAGCGCCGTGCGGTTGTGGCGGTGCTGTCTCATCGGGTGACCTCCTCGGGGAGCATGCGGGCGTAGACCTCGGCCTCGGCGTCGCCGCGCATCTGCTCCTGCTGTTCAGCAGTCAGCAGGGCTAGCAGGCGACGGCGGATGCTTGCGCGCACCGCCGCCGCGAAGCGGTTGCACAGCGCGCAGTAGTTCCGGCGCGAGCCGATCCGGCCGGGGTGCCCGTGGATCGCGCAGTCGGGGCATCCGAGGAACGGCCGGGCGGCCTCGGGTGACAGCGGCTGCGCGGACGGGGTGGACACCGCGCGGCGGTTCTCCTCGGTGTAGAGACGCGATTGAATCGGCGCGGGCCGCAGCGCGTAGGCGTCATGGGGACAGGTCATCAGGTCTCCTCCTCGGTGCCCTCGGCGCTGATCGTCGCGTCGGGCGTGGTGGTGCTGTATCGGGTGATCGGCGGGTCCAGCAGAGCCGCCAGCGGCCCGTGAACGTGCCGGACCGACTCGCGCGCGGGCTCGTCGGACTCGGCCGCCCTTGGGGCGGTCCTGGCCCGCCTGCGCGCGCTCATGGCCGCCGCCCTGCGCGGGTACGGACGCGGCGGCGAGCGTGCGGCAGCACGCGGCCCTCGGCGGTGGCTCGCTGGTCCGCTTTCGCAGCGGCGAAGCGGTGTGCGCAGACGCCGATGCACTCACCGAGCGAGTACCGGGCGGGCCAGGTCCAGCAGGGCGCACCGATGAGCACTCGGTGGCGGTGGCAGGGCACGGCGAGTGCGGTGGTCAGTGTTCGCCGGGCAGCGGCTCGCCGGGCGAGGTCATCGGCCCGTATCTCGGTGGTCATCTCGGTTCAGCTCCTCGGTTCGGTTCGGCGTGGTTTCGGCCCGGATCGTCGGGCGGCGTGAGAGTTTCTGTGAGAGCTAAGGGCGGGCGACGCTCTGACCTGCGCGGCAGGGTCGTCTCCCACCTGTTCACAGAACAGGTGCGGCCCTCGGCGAGCGCTCATCGGGCCACCTCCTCGGCGGCACTTGGCGCGGGGTCGGAACCGATAGGTCGGTTCTGCGCGTCCAGCGCGTCCAGGTCGCGCGGCGAGAGGCGCGCGGCCGCGATCCACTCGGGCGGGTAGTCGGTACATGACTGCCCGATCAGCTCGGGGTCGATCGTCAGCACATACATGCCGGGGCGTGGGCGGTCCAGGCAGTGAGCCACGCGCGAGTCGATGAACGGATCGTCGACGACCGCAGCCTGGCCGTGGCTGTGCCAGCTCGCACACCACGGGCACCGGGCGATCAGCTCATCGGGCGGCGCAGACGCGCGGTGCGCGTAGGCGTAGGGGCGGCCGGGGGAATGTCGGCCGCTCTCAGATCGGGCGGTGTCGGTCACGTCGGCTCCTCGGTCGGTTCGGTCACTGTGGACGGATTGTGGATAACGGGACTCATGTGCACGCGGCGTCGGGACACTTATTGTCGAGTTGATCAAATCGGGCGAGCGGCCCAGCCCTAGACCCCCGCCCTGGAGGTCTCCGGCACCTCGCGTACAGCACTCCCCCTGTACGCACCCCCTCTTAGGGAGGGGGGTGCGCGTACAGGTAGGGGCCGCGTAGGGGCGCGTATAGGTGCCCGTATAGCTATTGACCTGGTGTTTCTTCTCCGCCGTACAGGTGCGTACAGCTCCCCGTACAGGGGTCGGCGCGTAGGGGGTGCGTATAGGTCCCCGTATAGGTCCAAGCGCGCTCATCGGGCGGCCCCCCAGCGCTTCGGTCGCCCGTTTGCCGCGTCCCCCTCGTCGACCACACGCACCCGCCCCTCGCGAGCCAGCGCCTCCAGCCGTCGCCTAGCCCGCGCTTTCTGATTCGCGTCGGGCTTGTCGGCACTGAACAGTGCGTGCGCCGCCTGCACGGCCGACACCCCGTCAAGCCGCGCAGCCATGGACACCAGGTCGGCGGTCAGCACCACGCGCGACCGCCCGGCCACGTGGTCGTGCTCCACGTTCAGCGGGCCGACCTCTTCTGCGGGCTGTTTCAGGTGCCGCACCTTGACCACCGGGTCACCGGCGCGGCCGATCATCGCCAGCACCGACCCTGCGCCCGCCGTGAGCCACGTCGAGCCGTACACATCGTCCAGGCCCTCCAGCGTCCCGCCCTTGCGCTGGTGGTGCAGCTCCAGCACCTCCACGCCCTCGGCGAGCACGGTCTGACGGGCGGTGTTCCACCCTGTGCCGCCCTCGTCGTCGACCACCGAACCGGTGTCTTTCAGGCTGTCGATCACCACGGTGTCGGCTCCGGCCTCACGACACATGCGCAGCAGCACCTCGGGGTGCTCGGTGAGCTTCGCGGGCGGTGGCCCCTGCCAGATGCTCAGACGCTCGTCGAGTAGGGCTCGCTCGCTCTCGCTCACCATGCGCCGCAGGGACCGCAGCGTCTGCGCCGGGCGATCCATCGCCAGATAGAGCACGCGACCCTCACCCGGGCTGACGGTCTGGTCCAGCAGCTCCGCGAAGCGCTCCAGGCCGCAGCGCCCGAGCATGAACTGTTGAGCAAGCGTCGACTTGCCGACGCCCGAGGGGCCGACGATCAGCAGCGCCTCACCATGCGCCATGAGCACTTGACCCCTGGCACCCCAGATCGGCACCGGGTGCTCGGGGGTGTCCAGGATCAGCGACCCGCCCGGTTGGATCAGCCGCGAGGGCGAGGCGTCCACCTGGTCGCCGCGCAGCACCTCGGCGGCGGCGTCACGGATGCGTAGGCGGCGCACCTCGGCGGCCACCTCGCGCAGGAAAGCGTCGTCGGGCTCCACTGCCTCGGGCTCGGTCGTCGTCAACGTCGTCTGCTCCTCGGCCACCTCGGCGGCCGCTCGTGGTCCTCGGTCGGCCCGTGCCTCGGCCGGGTGCGCGGTGCCCCATCGCCAGCCGCTCCGCACGGTCGCCCGAGCGGTCTGCTCGCGCTGTCGCCGGGGCTCCTCGCTGGGTCGGTCCCGGTACGCCTGCACCAACCGCTCGCGCACCTCGACGGGGTCCAGACCTTCGCCCGCCGTCGCGCACAGCGCCGCGCAGACACCGGCGGCGCGGTTCAGTGCGTCATTCCCTGCGCCGCGCTCGGCCTCGGCCACCATTCGCACCAGACCGTCGACGCGGCGGGCGGCCAGGCCCTCGGCCAGCGGCACGGGCTCCAGCGCCTCGCGCCCCACACCGGTCGGCCCAACTGCCTCGGCGGGCTCCGGGCCCTCGCCGGGGTCGGGGATGGGCCACTGCACGCCCAGCTCGCGGGCCAGCGCTTCGGGCTCCCAGGTGCGCACCGTGAGGTCGTCGGGGCGGATCAACCATGCGACGGGCTGGGGATCGCGCTTGTGGTTCAGCGTCCCGGGCGGGCGCAGCACGTCGTTGTCGTTCACCTTGCCGGTGTCGTGGTGCTCGCCGCCGATCATCTGTCCGAGCGCCCGGCACAGCGCGGTGTGTGCGTGCTCGGGGACGCTCTCGGTCATGCGCACGTAGATGTGCCCATGTGGGGTGCCGTCGGCGGCGGTCGACCCGCTCGCGACAGCCCACGCACCGAGCGCTCGTGCACGCTCCAGGTCGACCGGACCGTCGATGTCGGCGTGCGCGTGGCGTCGGGTCGTGGCCCGTCCAGCGGCGCGGACCCGGGCACCCATGAGCGGATAGGGGCAGGTGAACACGTCGACCCCTAAGTCGGACTCCAACACCAGCGCCTCGGCGAGTCCGTCGAGCAGGGCGGGGCGGTCATCGGGGATGCGGCCCTCGCCCTCGCGGATACCGCGCAAGGGTTGCCAGCCGATCCCCTCGGCGGCGCGTCGGTCGAGTGTTGCGGCGTGCACGTAGCCGGTCGTACCGTCGAACAGCTCGCGCAGGTACAGCCGCAGGTCGGCAGTGCGCTGGTCCAGACCAGCGGGGCGGCGGTCGGTTTGCGTCATGGTGTGGCCCCTCCCGGGCCGAGGTCGACGCAAGCGCGGCCCTACTGCCAGCCGCTCGGTCATCTGTAGTACGTGTAATGCCAGGTCATGCCCTATGGCGGGCGGTCTCGCGCCGCTACGATGGGCAGTGCGTCATGCTCGGGCCGCCGCTCCTCCGGCGACCCCCTGCGGCCCTGCTCCTGGTCAGAGCGGGGCCGCACTCATGTCTGCGGCTGGTCATCGCGGGGACCCGCCGGACGCGATGAACTCGGTCACAGCCGACTCGGGGATGCGGACCAGGCGGCCGACGCGCACGGCGCGCAGATCGCCCTGCCGGATGAGCCGATAGACGGTCCCCACGTTGGTCCCGGTGTGCCGGGCGAAGTCCTCGGCCCGCCATAGCGGCTCGGGCCCCGTGGGCGATGGTGCGGCGGTTGTTGCGGTCACTAGCTTCTCTCCCGTTCCAAGGTGCAGGTCTGTTGTTTTCTGCGCCCTCAGCATGTCTCGTTGCGAACCGGAACGCTAGGGCTGTAGTTTGGGTTCTATGAACACATCCAGTCCAAACGGGCCCCGGTGGGAGACGGTCAGCTACTCGCGTCCGAGCGCGACCGTGGACCAGTACGGCGACCTACAGACCGGCGGCCCCCTAGAGCTAGTAGTCGTCGTGACCGACGGGCGCGGCGGGCGATGGGACGCCACGGTGAACGGCGAGACCGTCACCTCGCTGACCACGCACGGGGTCGACGGGAAGGGCGTCACGCAACGCGCCCTGCGGTCCCTGCCTCTCGCCACGGTCCACAAGCTCGCCGTGACCCGGGCCGCCGAGTACCGGGCCGCCATGGCGAGCGGGGCGCGCACCGCCGACGCGCACAGCGACCCCCTGGCAGCGACACCTGCCAGCCATGGGGACGACGACCCGATGCTCACCGGCACGTCGATCCCACGGGCAGAGTTCGCGGCCGCATGGCGCGAGGAAGGGGCACGGCGCGTAGATGAACAGGGGCGGGACCGTCCGCCCCGGCGTCAAGCCCTCGCCGAGCGCTACAAGGTGTCGCGCGCGCGGATCGACGATTACGTGCGCGAGGCCCGAGACCACGGCGACATCGCTCCCGCGAGCACGGGGCGCAAGCGCGCATCACAGACCACCGGCGCAGACCGCGCCGAATCACAGAATGAGGAGAACGGACGATGAGCAGGACAGGAAACCGCCTCGCGCTACCGGCGCAGGCTGACAAGCTGTGCGCCTCCTGCGGCGCGAAGCGCGGCAACGTGCGCAAGGGCTGGTCACAGATCACGCGGGCCGATCAGGTAGTCGGCTGGACGTGCCCCGATTGCCCGAGGGCCGATGAGCCGATCCGCCGCACCGTCACCGGCCGGGGTGCCGTCCGGTTCCGCGTCGTCGTCGACGCGACCCCGGCCGGGGCCACCAAGCGCCGTCAGGTGACCCGCACGGTGGACTCGCTGGAGAGCGCCCGCCAAGTGGTCGACGACGTGCGCGCCGAGGTCGAGCGGTCCGGCCGCTACGATCGCGCGTTGACCGTGGATCAGCTCCTCACGATGTGGCTGGAGCAGCCGCGCGAGGATGAGGTCAGGGCGGTGACGCTGGAGGGTTACGCAGCCGTCCTCGCGCCCGTGCGCCGCCACCTCGGGGACGTCCCGATCGATGAGGTGACGCCTCGGCACGTCGCCGATCTGAAAGCGTGGCTGTTCGCCAGCGGCGGCCGCGCAACCAAAGCTCATCCCGAGGGCCGCCCGCTCTCGGCGCGCACCGTGCGCGGATCGCTCCTGCACTGGTCAAGTCCCAGGTAGTGGTGTAGCGATCCTTCGATGAGGGGTCAGGCTGTCAG
>NZ_JBQDLF010000005.1:0-106067 GCF_052095815.1 Brachybacterium sp.
GAAGCAGATCGTCCAGGGCATCGCCGCCTCCGGAATGAAGTGATCGACCGGGAGCGGAGGTCACGAGAAGGTCTCCACTCTCAAGACAGACCAGCGGAAACACGGTTTCAATGAAAGAATCTCTGCGGCAAGCCTGTACTTACCTGAGGGGGACTCATGGAGCTGCTCGTACCCGTCGTCGGCGTCATCGTCGTCGTGGCGGTCGTCCTGCTGATCGCGCTGATCGTCCTGATGCGCAGCTACCGGATCGCTGCGCCCAACGAAGCGCTGATCATCACCGGCCGCAACGCCAAGACCAGCCCGACCGGCGACATCGACCTCGAATCCGGAAGCGCCCGGGTGATCATCGGCGGCCGCGCGATCGTGCGACCGATCTTCGACCGCGCCTTCGTGCTGAGCCTGAGCTCGCGCCAGATCCCGGTCGAGGTCGACGGCTACTCGATGAACGGCATCTTCCTGCGCCTGCGCGGGGTGGCGCAGGTCAAGGTCGGTGGCAACATCGACGACGTCCGCAAGGCTTCGCAGCGCTTCCTCGACCAGCAGCAGCAGATCGACCACTACACCCAGGAGATCCTCTCCGGCACCCTGCGCGCTGTGGTCGGCACCCTGAGCGTCGAGCAGATCATCCGTGACCGTGCGTCCTTCGCCTCCCAGGTGCAGGCCGAGTCCGAGCACTCGATGAACAACCAGGGTCTGGTCATCGACACCTTCCAGATCTCCGCCATCGAAGATGACGGCTCCTACCTGCGGGACTGGGGACGCCCGGAGGCAGCACTGGTCGCCAAGCGTGCCGCGATCGCCGAATCGGACGCGAACCGCGAGTCGACCCAGGCCAGCAACCTCAACCTCCAGCAGGAGGCCGAGTCCAAGCAGGCCTTCGACCTCCGCAATGCGGAGATCAAGGAGGAGACCGACGCTCGGCAGGCCGTCGCCGATGCGTCCGGTCCGCTCGCCCGTGCTGCCCAGCAGCAGCGGATCATCGAGCAGGAAGAGATGATCGCGGTCCGCAACAACGACCTGCGCGAGAAGCAGCTGGTCGCCGAGGTTCACAAGCCGGCCGAGGCCAAGCGCTACGCCGAGCAGCAGGATGCGGACTCCAAGAAGTACACGCGCATCGCCGAGTCGGAGGCCCAGCTGACCGACGAGCGCAACCGCGCCGAGTCCCGCAAGGTCACCGCGGACGCCGAAGCCCACGCCATCGAGGCCCGCGGCCGCGCCGAGGCCGAGGTCGAGCTGCAGCGTCGCTCCAAGGACGCCGAGGCTGTTCGGCTCGAAGGCCAGGCAGAGGCCGACGCCCTGCGTGCCAAGGGCGAGGCCGAGGGTGCGGCAATCCGCGCCAAGGGCGACGCCGAGGCGGAGACCACTCGTGCTCGCGCCGAGGCCTACAAGCAGTTCAACGACGCCGCGGTGCTCAACCAGGTGCTCGAGGTCCTGCCTGCCGTCGCGAACGAGCTGGCAGCCCCGTACTCGAACATCTCCAACCTGTCGGTGTTCTCCACCGACGGCGAGGCGAAGATCGGACAGAACATCTCGGTGGGCCTCGCCCAGGTGCTCGACATGGTCAAGTCCACCACCGGGGTCGACTTCCAGGACACCCTCAAGCGCGCCGCCGACGGCGGTCGCGTGGTGCGTGAGCAGGCCGAGCACACGGAGGGCGCCTCGCGCACCGTCCCGTCGGCCGCTGCTGGCACGGACGCTGAGTCCGGCTCCGGCTCTGACGCCGACGCCGGCTCCGACAGCAAGGCCTGATTCGTCGGAGCGATTCTCCTGAGCGCCCCGGTCCCTCCACGCGGAGGGGTCGGGGCGCTCTGCTGTCCGGGCAGCTCCGGGCGCTTAGCTGTCCGGGAAGCTCCCTGCTCCGCAACCTGCTGTTCACCACCAGGTTTCCCGGGGTCTCAGCAGGCCGGTAGTCCTTCCTCTGCCGCCTCGAGGAGCTCTAGGGTGGAGCCATCTGGCGAGACGGTACGCACCGTTCGCCGCCCCACGCGAGTCAAGAAGAGGCCCTCCCCCATGAAAATCGGAATCCTGACCTCCGGCGGCGACTGCCCCGGCCTGAACGCCGTCATCCGCGGCGCGGTGATCAAGGGCGACAAGTACTTCGAGGACGAGTTCATCGGGTTCAAGGACGGCTGGCGGGGCGTGATCGAGAACGAGTGGATGACGCTCCCCCGCCGGCGGGTGCGCGGCATCGGGCGCATCGGCGGGACCATCCTGGGGACCTCGCGTTCCAACCCCTTCGCCGACGGCGAGGACGGCGCCGAGCTCGTGCGCCGCCATCTGGACGAGAATGACATGGACGCGATCATCGCGATCGGCGGCGATGGCACCCTGTTCACCGCGAACCGGCTCTTCGAGGCAGGCATCCCGGTGGTCGGGGTGCCGAAGACCGTCGACAACGACCTCGACGCGACCGACTACACCTTCGGCTTCAACACGGCGGTGGAGATCGCCACCGAGTCGTTGGACCGGCTGCGCGTGACCGGGGACTCCCACCATCGCTGCATGGTCGCCGAGGTGATGGGGCGCAGCGTGGGCTGGATCGCCCTGCACTCGGGGATGGCCGCGGGAGCGCACGTGATCTGCCTGCCGGAGTTCCCCCTGTCCCTCGACGAGATCTGCGCGCATGTGAAGTCAGCCTTCGACCGTGGCCGAGCCCCGCTGGTGGTGGTCGCGGAGGGATTCGTCCCCCGGGATGCCCCCGAGGACTTCATGAAATACGACCTCGACGAGTTCGGGCGGCCGCGCTTCGGCGGGGTGGCCGAGGTGATGGCCCCGCTGATCGAAGAGCGGCTCGGCATCGAGTCCCGAGCCACAGTGCTGGGCCACATCCAGCGCGGCGGCGAGCCGACCGGCTATGACCGGGTGCTCGCCACCCGGCTCGGCACCGCTGCCGTGGATCTCGTCCATGAGGGCGGCTTCGGTCGGATGGTCGCGCTGCGCGGCACCGAGATCGTGAACGTCCCGCTCACCGCGGCGATCGACAGCGTCAAGCGGGTGCCGGAGCCCCGCTGGCGCGAAGCCGAGGTGCTGTTCGGCTAGCGCAGGAGCGCCGCCACAGCGTCCTCGAGGTGGGGGTACCGGAACTGGAAGCCGACGTCGTCCAGCACGCGCGACGTGGCGTGGCGTCCGGTGAGCCCCAGTGCGGGGTCGGTGCGCAGCAGCGCCGCGCCCAGCCGCAGCAGCGGCGCCGGGGTGGGGAGGCCGAACGGCCGGCCGACGGCTCGGCGCAGGGTGCGCATCAGCTCGGCGTTCTGCACCGGGTGCGGGGCAGAGGCGATGACGATCCCGGCGGGCAGCCCCGGCTGTTCGAGTCCGAGTGCAGCGAGCACGATCCGCACCCAGTCCTCGACGTGGATCCAGCTCACCCATTGCCGCCCGGTGCCGACCGGTCCGCCGAGACCCCAGCGGGCCAGCAGCAGCAGCCGCTCGAGTGCCGGGGTTCCGGCCTCCAGCACGATGCCGGTGCGCATCACCACCACGTGGTCGCAGTGCGCTCCGTCCAGAGCGCGCTCCCACCGCTCGGCGACTCCGGTCATCTGCGGGAGCCCGACAGGTATGGGGCTCGACTCGTCCAGCCGTTGCTCGCCGGCGTCGGACCAGATCGCTGTCGTGGAGGCTTGCACCCAGTGCTCGATCGGTCGCTCGAGCTACTGGGAGGCGTCGACGAGCGCGGTGGTCGCCTCGACGCGGGAGCGGGTGAGGTCGGCGATGTTCTCCGGCGTGGGCCGTGCATCCACCAGTTTGCCCGCCAGGTTGACCACCGCGGTTCCCGGGGCGTCCAGTTCGCGCACCCAAGGGCCCACGGTGCGGCCGTCCCAGGGCACTTCGCGCACCCCGCCGCGCTGGGCGGGTGGGTGCGGTGAGCGGGTGAGGACTACGACGTCATGGCCTCGCTCCGCGAGCGCTGTGCTCAGTGCGCGGCCCAGGGTCCCGGAACCGCCGGCGATGACGATGCGCATCCCTCTGCTCAGCTCTGCAGCGGCGTGTGGTCGGCACCGATCTCGCCGAGCAGTGCCTTGGCATAGGAGGCGTGCACGGACTCCTCGTCGGAGGGGTGGTACATCCCGGCCCGCACGTCCCGGGAGAGTCGCTCGAGCTCGCTGCGGCGGAAGTACTGGGCGCCGCCGCTGGCGCGGAGCACCTGGTCCACCGCCCTGATCGCTGTCTCGGTGGCCCGGGACTTCACCCCGGAGAAGTGCAGGAACCAGCGCGGGCCGTGGTCCGTGAGACCCGGCCCCTGCACCCCCGTCCCGAGGGCGTCGAGATCGGCCATCACCTTCTCGATCTGCAGGATCACGCCGTCCACCCCGATCGCGGCATCGGCCAGGCGCCAGCGGATATCGGGGTCATCCGCGTGGACGATGCCCTTGGTGGCGTTGCGGCGGGTGGTGGCGACCTGGGTGCCGACGGCGAGCGCACGCTCGGCGATCCCGGTGTACACCGAGGCGATGAGCAGCTCGAAGGCGCCGAAGATCCCCATCACGAAGAGATCGGGGTTCGGGCCGACGGGGGTGGTGGTCAGCACCCGGTCCGCGCCGACGGGCGCCGCGTGAAGCCTGGTGGTGCGGGACTGTGAGGCGCGCATGCCGTGGGTGTCCCAGTCGTCGAGCACCTCGACGGAGTCGCTGCGCTCGATCACGCCGAAGACGAGTCGCGGATCCGCTTCGGTGGCCTCGGCGACCCTGCCGTGCACCACCAGCCGGTCCCAGACCGGGGCAAGGGAGGTGAAGATCTTGGTGCCGGAGAGGCGGAAACCTCCGCCGGACTGCACCTCGGCGCGGGTCGCGGAATCGAAGAGCATCGCGTCGTTGCCGGGTTCGGAGATCCCGAAGGCGAACAGCTTCTCCGCTGCGGCGTCCTCGAGGACGGTGCGCACGGAGTCCACGCCGAGCCGGTGGGCATGCAGCGCCGCACCGGTGACCACCAGGTGCATGTTCATCGACAGGGCCGTGGCCGGTGCCGCCTGGGCCAGGCGGCGCTGGATCCGTGAGGCCTCCAGCAGGGAGGCACCGAGCCCGCCGAGCTCAGTGGGCACCAGCAGGCGAAGATAGCCACGTGCCCGCAGATCCGCGAGGTCGTCCTCCGGGAAGGTGTTCTCCCGGTCATGGGTCACCGCGCGTTCGCGAAAGGTGCCCAGCAGCGCGTCCGGCAGGAAGGCGTCAGGAGCGAGGGCGGGGTCTGCGGCGTCGGGGGTGTCAGAGGCGTTCATGACCCCACGCTAGAGCACCCGCGCTGAAGACGTCTGCCCCTCAGACGACGGCGAGCGCGCTGTACTTCCCCTCCGCGTCCACTCCCCGGATGAAGAACTGCACCTCACCCGTGGGATCGTAGGGAAGGGTGAAGGCGCCGGTGCCTCCGATTGAGGTCCAGGCGTATTTCTCGGTACTGCGCCATTCATAGTTCACTGCCCCGAAGTCCGTGGGCTGAGGCATGATCCTGTCCCCGGTCTGGAAGGGGGCGCCTCTCTCGATCGTGATGCTGATCGGTTCGTACGGCACATCGCCCCAGGCGGGGGTGGTGAAGGTATGGGTGACGGTCTCGCTCTTCAGGCCCTTCTCGTTCACCGCATAGGCCGTGACGGTGTAGGTGGTCGATTCGGCGGGTTCGCACGTGGTGTTCATGTTCGATGAGCTCACGACTGTCCGATTGCAGGACAGGCCCTGCGGCTCGACCACGACGTGCTTGAACGGAACACCTCCGGAATCCGCCGGTCTGGTGAGGTAGACAGCGATCCGACAGTTCCCCGG
Source organism: Brachybacterium sp. (assembly GCF_052095815.1). Taxonomy (NCBI): domain Bacteria; kingdom Bacillati; phylum Actinomycetota; class Actinomycetes; order Micrococcales; family Dermabacteraceae; genus Brachybacterium; species Brachybacterium sp. The sequence goes on from NZ_JBQDLF010000005.1 coordinate 5,748, forward strand.
TGAGTGACAGATGAACCCGGAGTCGTCGGCCTTGATCACCGGCGTGCCGGGCTTCGCGTACGGGGTGACGGAGGCCGTGGGGGCGGAGGGGGCGCTCTCTCCGCCCGCGAAGCGGTTGCGGGCCTGCACGGTGAAGCGATACGCGGTGCCGTTGTCCAGTCCGGTGATCCGCACCGCTTCGATCTCGCCGTCCACCGTCTTGGATCCGCCGTCCCAGCGGATCACGTACTCCTTGATCGGGGTGCCGTTGTCCTCGGCGTGCTCCCAGGACACCGCGGCGGTGCCGTTCGGTCCCTCCCCCTCTCCTTCGCTGGGCAGGGTGGCGGTGACCTGGGTGGGTGCCTCGGGCACTGCGAAGGGGACCACTTCGTTCGAAGAACTGGAGACCGCGCCGCGGCCCACCACATTCACGGCGGTCACGGTGAAGCTGTAGCTGGTGTTGGGATCCAGGCGGTGGAAGGTGTGCGACGTGGCATCTGCATCTGCCGTCTCGCTGGTCCCGTCCGAGCTGGTGACGATGTACGAGGTGATGTCCTCGCCGTTGGCGGTGTCGTCATCCGCCGCCGGCCAGCTGACCTTCATCCCGCCGCCGAGCGGATCGTTGACCCGTTCCGCGGTGACCTTCCCCGGCAGCTTCTTGGGCACGCCCGCCGGGTGCTCCGGAACTGACCAGTCGGACCATTCCGAGGGCTGCTCGGACAGGTTGCTGGCGCGCACCCGGAAGCGATGGACCTCGCCGTTGCGCAGGGGCTCCCAGAGCACCTGCATCGTCGCGGCGTCCACGGTGCGCTCCTTGAGCGCTCCGCTCTCGCTGATCTGCATCTGGAGCGTGTACTCCTGGAGCGCAGATCCCTTGTTCACCGGGGCGCGCCAGTCGACCGTGAGACCGCCATCGCCGCGGGTGACGGCGGGCGCTCCCGGCGGCTCCGGCCGCACATCCGGGGTGGCGGGTGCCGAGGGCGCCGAGATCGGTGAGTCCCCGACCTCGTTGTGCGCGATGACCTGGAAGGTGTATTCGCTGCCGTTGGCGAGGCCGGTCAGGGTGCAGGAGGTCGAGGGGCACTCCCGGGACACCGCCGGGCCGGTGGCCGAGGTGACGGTGTATCCGGTGATCGGGGCGCCGTTGTCGTCCCCGGCGGTGAACACCAGCTCGACGCTCCCGTCCCCGACCTGGCCGATCCGCGGGACCGACGGGGCCGCGGGCTTGCCGCGCACCGTCGCGAGGATCTCGCCGCTGACCCGGCGCTCCGGGTCCCCGGTCTGGTCATCCACGATGTAGGACGCGCTGAGCACTCCGGCGAAGTCCTCGTCCGGGGTGATCACCACCTGGTCACCGCTGATGTCCACCGATCCCTCGCCGTTGATCAGCTGCGCCGAGACCAGGGTGAGCGGATCACCGGGGAAGGGGTTCGAGTCGTTGGCCAGCACCGGCAGGGAGGCGGTGCGGCCGGCGTCGATCTCGGCGTTGTCCAGCACTGCGGAGGGCAGGGGGCGCTTGCTCCCGCCGACGAGGAGCTGGAAGTCGGCAGACACCGGGTCGGTGCTGCCATCGGTCACCGTCACCGGGACCTCCACGCTGGCCCCGCGCACCGCCTCCGCCGAGGCGCTTGCCGTGAGGGTGCTCCCGTCGACCGCGATGCTCACCCCGACGGGCAGCTCGGCCCCGGCGAGCGCGAACCGGAGGTCGTCCCCGTCCGGGTCCTCCGCGGCGGCGGTCAGATCGAAGGTGGTCGCCGCACCGCCCTGCTCGAGCTCGAGCGAGGCACCGCGGAAGGTGGGTGGAAGGTTCGTGTCCCCCGGCAGCACCTCGATCGGGATCACCAGCTGACCGGACGCGGCGGTGGCATCACCGGCTGGCCCGTCGGAGACCTCCAGGGAGATCGAATCCCGGCCGGCGAAGTCCTCGGCGGGCCGGTAGCTCAGCGTGCTCTGGTCCACGACCAGCTGACTCCCGTCGGTGTGCTCCGCACTGACCGTGGCCGCATCGAGGATCTGCGCGCCGGCAGCGCCAGGACGCACCCTCACCAGCAGCGGGTCGCTCAGGTCGATGCTGAGCTCGCTGCCCGCGACCACCTCGAGGGTGCCGCCGGCCCATACCGGGGCGATCATCGAGGTGCCAGGCACCCAGACATAGCCGGTGGAGGACTGCCCGTCGACGTCGGTGATGCGGTAGCGCAGCCGCTGCTGCTGCGCGGAGGGCACCAGGGTCAGGATCCCCGACTCGTCCAGTACGGCGTCCTCGCCGCCCTCGCTACCCTCGCCGACGTCGCCGTCGCCGAGCAGCTCGACCTCGAGGTCGTTGATGCTGCCGTCGGGATCGCGGTCATTGGCCAACACATCGACCTGGATCTCGGTCATCTCGGGGTCCAGGACATCTCTGGGGTCCACGAAGTCATCGATCGCGACCGGTGCCCGCAGCGGTGCATTCGGATCCACCCGCACGGTGAGGGTGGCGGCGCTGCTGAGCTGCCCATCGGAGATCTCGTGGAGCACCGGATGGGTTCCCGCCTCGGCAGGCGTCACCACCGTGATCAGGTCCGTGCGCTCACCCTCTGCCTGTGGAACCACCTCGAGGTCGGTGGTGGCGGAGACGGTCTCATGCAGCAGCGTCAGGGCGTCGCCCTCCGGATCGGAATCGTTCTCGAGCACCTGGGCCTGGACCTCGCGCTCGGGCCGGACGTCGATCACGTCGTCCACCGCGTAGGGCGGCTGGTTCTGCTCGGACGGGGCGGCGGTGCCGATGAGCACCTCGGCGGTGCCCACGGCGCCGGAGCGATCCATCACCTGGTAGCGGAAGCGGTCGGTGCCCACCGATCCCTCGAAGGGCACATACTCGATCCAGTGACCGGTGGCGCTGGTGACCTCGCCGAGCTCGGGGACGGGGTCCGAGATGCCCATCAGCATCACCGAGTCGCCGTCGGGGTCGATGCCGGTGGTGGAGACCGGGATCCGCACCGGGGCGCCCGCCACGGCACGCGCGACCAGGTTCTCCGGGCGGGGCGGGGCGTTGGAGGCATCGATCGGGACGATGCGCACGGTCAGCCGGGCCGCGCCGCTGCGTCCGGTCTCATCCACCACCTCGTAGGTGAGGGTCGCCTCGCCGCTCGCGTCGGGTGCGGCGGAGAAGCGGATCTGCTGATCATGGAGCTCGGCCTGGCCGAGGTCCTCGGATCCCGCGATGTCGGTGAGGTCGCCGAGGTGAAGGTCCGAGTTCGTGGGAGAGAGGTCGTTGTCGAGCACGTCGACCAGGACCATGTCACCGGCGCGCACCACGGCCTCGTCCGGGGCGCCGACGGGGTTGGCGAACTGGGTGTCGGTGCGGGCGAGCATCACCCGGATGGTGCCGGTGGAGCTGCCGGTGGAGTTGGCGACTTCGTAGGTCAGCGGCACCGGTTCCTCGGTGACCTCCGCCCCGGGGGATGCCTCGACCCGCACCAGGTGGTGGCCGACCACGGTCGCCTTCAGCCCGCTGCCCTCGGGGAGCTCCACCGAGCCCAGCACCAGCACCCCTCCGGTGGGGTCCACATCGTTCTCGAGCGGATCCAGCAGGGTGTCGCCCCCGGTGGTGACCAGCCCCATGTCATCCACGGCGACCGGCAGCATCGCATCGCGGCCCGGCGGGACCACGTCGATCCGGATCAGACCGCGCGAGCTGGCCGCCGGAGCGGAGACCGTGTAGCCGACGTAATAGGTCCCCTCCGCTCCGCTGACGCTCACGGAGCCGGTGACCAGGTCCGCGTCGATCTCGAGCCCCTCGACCTCGTCGACATGGGTGAGCTCGAGGGAGCCGCCTGCGGGGTTGATGTCGTTGGCCATCGGCGCGAAGGTCGCAGAGCGGCCGGCGACCACCTGCACATGGTCCGTGGTGGTGATCGGCTCGAGCTCCGTATCGGTCACCGACTCCACCTCGAGGACGTCCTCGGAGGTCTTGCCATGCTCGTCACGGAACGTGAGGGTGATCTGCTTGGTGCCGATCACCAGGCCGGCGTCGTCGAGGGTGACGGTGCCATCGGCACGAAAGCTGAGGAGGTCCTCGGGGGCGATGCTCGCATCGGCGAGGTAGAAGGCGTCTCCCTCCGGGTCCTCCCAGTAGGGCAGCACGTTGAGGGTGACGGTGCTGCCGGAGAGCACCTGCACCCGGATGGCCTGATCGGCGGGGACCGGGGCAGTGTTCTGCGAGGGTGGGTGCACGGTGAGGGTGACGGTGGCGGTATCGGTGCCGCCGCGGCCGTCCTCGACCTGATAGGTGAAGGTGGCGGTGCCGCTCGCGGAGTCCTCGACCGCGATCTGCAGCTGCGTGCCGCCCCGGATGGGGGTAACGGTGCCGATGCCCGGCTGCTCGCCGCTGAGCTCGGCGAGCAGCACGTCCCCGTCGGGGTCGCTGTCATTGCGGGTCACCGGCAGCACCACGTTCGCTCCGGCGCGCACCCCGTACTCGTCGTCGTTCGCGGTCGGGGGGCGGTTCTCCTGGTCGCGGTCCGCCTCGACGTCGGTGATGGTGGAGGTGACCGTCTCGGTCTCCTTCTCCTTGTCGTTCTGCTGGATGTCCTGCGTGATCACCCAGTCATCGACCATGGTCATGTCATCCCGGATCATCCAGGAGAAGCCTTCGACGTGGTCGTTGAGCACCACCAGGTCGCGATTGACCCGCAGCACCAGCTCGGAGGAGGCCGTCGCCTCCGGCACCACGCCGGAGGCCGGCTCCGCTCCCTCGCAGAGGCGGAGGTAGCGCTGTGAGCCGTTCCAGGCACCGTAGCTGCAGCCGGCGACCTGGGCGGGTGCGGCCGGGGTGCCGGTCCCGCCCGCCGGGTGCGCCACCGGTGTGCCGCCGTCCATCGGGACCTGGAGCAGCGAGTCCGTGGTCGCGAGCACCACCTGGTCGGAGTCACCGCCCGGCTGCTGGAGGGCGACGCCGCTGGCATCGGCGACCCCGCTGGAGGTGAGGTCGACGGTGCGCAGCTCGGTGCCGAGGCGCAGCAGTCTCTGCTCCCGATCCAGCACCACGGGCTGCTCCGCGACCGCGGTCAGGGCGACCGAGCCCTCCCTCGTGGAGATCCCGCTGACGGTGATCGGGTCCCGCGTCTCGGGTTTCGCGGTGTCCACGCCGCGTGGGAAGGTGTGGAGCTGGTCGCCGTCGAGCACGAACACGGTGCCGGAGGTGGTGACGGTGACCTCCACGGCGGAGCCGCTGGCCTCGTGCACGGGCTCGACTCCTCCCGGGGTGAAGGCGGCGGCCTGCTCCGGGGTGAGGATCCAGACCCTGCCATCGGCGGCAGCGATCGCCACCCGGTCCCCGCCGAGCGCGAGGGAGGACTCCGGTGGGAGCTCGACGACGCCGCCGCGCAGCACGGAGGCGGTGTTCAGGACGCTGTAGCCACGGGCACCGACGGCGAGGACGACGTAGCCCGACTGCACGATGTCGAGGTCGTCACCCCTCAGCGAGAGGCGGGCGTCGAGCTCCTCGGCGTCCACGTTCAGGCGGCCGACGAACCCCTCAGAGCGATTGGTGACCCAGACCCCGCCATTGGAGACGTCGATGTCGGAGGACTGCAGTCCGGGATAGCGCAGCGCGAACGCTGTGAGCACGAGGGCGAACAGGGTGATCACGGCACTCGAAGCAACCGCTGTGCGGCGTCGACGTGCGGCTGCGGCCCTGGCGCTCACTGCGGTGTTCCTCCCCCGCCGCAGTGCATCCCCGGAGGCCCCCCGTCCGGGCGCCTGCCTGCGGCCGTCACATCGTACCGCTCGGTCGGGCGCCGCGGACAGCACCGCCCGCGATGTCTACCCCGGATCGCTCAGCAGCTCATCCCCCAGCAGCTTCAATCACCAGCAGTTCGCCCTTCAGCCCTTCACGCACCTGCACCTCAGCCGGTCATGCGCACCGTCGCGACCACGGGGCGATGGTCCGAGGAGCGTCGGGTTCCCACCTCGACGCTGCTGACCTCGATCTCGCCGCGCACCCAGAGCGAGTCAATGCGCCGCACGGGAAAGCGGGCCGGATGGGTCGCGAGCCTCAAGCTGCGCAGCGGCGTCATGACCACGTCGAGCTGAGCGTGAATCTGTGAACGCGGGCCTACCCTCCGAGCGGACTCCACGACTCGAGCCGTGGACGCGCCGTCTCCTGAAGCCGCCTCCTGGGCAGCATCTCGCCATAAGGTCTGGGCAGCATCTCGCCATCCGGTGGCGGCGAGAGCGGCCAGCTCCGGAGCGGAGGGATCGGCGTTCATGTCCCCCATCAGCAGCGCCGGACCCGTGAGGTCCGCAGCGAGGCGGATAATGCCCTGCACCTGGGCGGTGCGGTGCGCGCGGCCGGCATTGTCGAGGTGGGTCACCAGCACGTCGAGCTCCTGCTCCCCCGGCCCACGGATCCGCGCATGGAGCACGCCGCGGGGCTCCGTCGGCGGCGCGCAGCCAGGGTGGGCGGGCAGCAGGGCGAGGGAGTGCCTGAGGATCTCGTGGCGGGTCAGCAGGGCGAGCCCGTAGCGGCGGGGCGGCTCACTCTCACGGGCGGGCGGCAGCTCGAGAGCGGCACCGAAGCAGACCTGCATCCCCAGCAGCTCCCCGAGTCGTGCGGCCTGATCCTCGTGCCCGGAGCGGGGTCCGAAGCCCTGGTCCACCTCCTGCAGGCCGATCACCTCGGCATCGAGCGCCGCGATCTCGCGGGCCGTGCGCGCGAGATCCACCCGGCCGTCGTCGCCGAGCCCGTGGCGGATGTTGTAGGTCGCCACCCGCCACGTGCTCATCGCATCACTGCAGGCAGCTGGGGCCCAGCAGCGTCTTCAGCGAGGCGTACAGCGCGGCCGAGGGGTTCACCGAGAGCCGCTTGTCCAGCTGCATCAGGGTGGTGCGGCCCGGCTCCTGCAGGCGCAGCCGCACCTCGCTGGCGCCGGGATTGTCCTCCAGCACCCCGCGCAGCTCGCTGACCACACGCTCGGTCGCGCGGGTCGCCGGCAGGGCGATGACCACGGGCCCGTCGGCCCCTCCCCCGGTCTCGGGGACGGTCATCTCCATCACCCGCAGCTCCGGCATGCCCTTGGAGGTGTCCACCCGCCCCTTCATCGAGACGATGAGATCCTCAGCGAGCTCCCCGGCGACCGTCATATAGGTGGAGGGGAACAGCAGGCAGTCGATCGAGCCCTCGAGGTCCTCGACGGTGACGATCGCCCACATGTCACCCTTCTTGGTGGTCTTGCGCTGCAGGGTCGTGATCAGCCCGGCGATGGTCACCATGGCGCCGTCCTCGACGGCACCGTCATCGGCCAGGGCGCTGATCGTGGTCGAGGAGTTCTGGGCGACGACATGCTCGAGCCCGTACAGCGGATGGTCGGAGACGTACAGGCCCAGCATGTTCCGTTCGAACGCGAGCTTCTCCTTGCGGTCCCACTCGGGAAGATCCGGGATCGTGATGGTCGCTGCGGAGCCGGTGGTCATGTCTCCGTCGTCCGCGCCGCCGCCGAACACATCGGCGAACAGGTCGTACTGGCCCTGAGCCTCCTTGCGCTTCACATCGACCACGGAGTCCACGGCGTCCTCATGGATCAGCACCAGCGAGCGACGGTTCGCGCCGAGCTGGTCGAAGGCACCGCCCTTGATGAGGGACTCGATGGTGCGCTTGTTGCACACCGACAGCGGGACCTTGTCCAGGAAGTCGGTGAAGGAGGTGAAGGCGCCCTTCTCCTCGCGGGTGCGGATGATCTCCTCGACCACGTGGGCACCGACGTTGCGGATCGCCGAGAGCCCGAAGCGGATGTCCTCGCCGACGGCGGAGAAGTACAGATCGGACTCGTTCACATCCGGCGGCAGCACGGTGATGCCGCGGTGGCGGCAGTCGCCCAGGTACAGGCCCAGCCGGTCGCGGTTCTCCTGGGTGGAGGTCAGCAGCGCGGCCATGTACTCGGTGGGATGGTTCGCCTTGAGGTAGCCGGTCCAGTAGGACACCACCCCGTAGGCGGCGGAGTGCGACTTGTTGAAGGCGTAGTCGGCGAACGGCATGAGGGTCTCCCACAGCGCCGTCACGGCGGCCTTGGAGTACCCGTTGTCCTGCATACCGGCCTCGAAGGAGGCGAACTGCTTGTCCAGCTCCGACTTCTTCTTCTTGCCCATGGCGCGGCGGAGGATGTCGGCCTGACCGAGGCTGTAGCCGGCGACCTTCTGCGCCGTCTGCATGACCTGCTCCTGATAGACCAGCACGCCGTAGGTCTCGCCGAGGATCTCCGAGAGGGGCTCCTCGAGCTCCGGGTGGATCGGGGTGATCTCCTGCAGCCCGTTCTTGCGCAGCGCGTAGTTGGTGTGGGAGTTCATGCCCATCGGGCCCGGACGGTACAGCGCCGAGACCGCGGTGATGTCACCGAACTGGTCGGGCTTCATCTGCCGCAGCAGGGTGCGCATGCCGGAGCCGTCCAGCTGGAAGACGCCCAGGGTGTCGCCGCGCTGCAGCAGCTCGTAGGTCTTCTGGTCGTCGAACGGCAGGGTCTCCAGGTCCGGCGGGACCTTCCCGTTGCGCTCCATATTCGCGATCGCGTCGGAGAGCACGGTGAGGTTCCGCAGCCCCAGGAAGTCCATCTTCAGCAGGCCGAGGGTCTCGAGCGTGGGGTACTCGAACTGGGTGATGATCTGGCCGTCCGAGGGGCGGCGCATCATCGGGACGATGTCCTTCAGCGGGTGGCTGGACATGATCACGGCGCAGGCGTGCACGCCCCAGCCACGGGTCAGCCCCTCGACGCCCCGGGCGACCTCGACGACCTTCTGGACGTCGGGATCCTCGTCATGCAGCCGGCGGAACTCCCCCGCCTCGGCGTAGCGCTTGTCCTCGGGGTCGAAGATCCCGTTGACCGAGATGTCCTTGCCCATCACGGTGGGCGGGAGGGTCTTGGTGAGCTTGTCGCCCATCGCGAAGGGGTAGTCGAGCACGCGGGCGGCGTCCTTGAGCGAGTTCTTCGTCTTCATCACGCCGTAGGTGATGACCTGGGCGATGCGGTCATCGCCGTACTTGCGCTCGACGTACTCGATCACCTCGCCGCGGCGGCGATCATCGAAGTCGACATCGAAGTCGGGCATGGACACGCGGTCGGGGTTCAGGAACCGCTCGAACAGCAGGCCGTGCTCGAGCGGGTCGAGGTCGGTGATGCGCATCGCGTAGGCGACCATCGAGCCGGCGCCGGAGCCACGGCCCGGGCCCACCCGGATGTCCTGCTCCTTGGCCCACTTGATGTAGTCCGAGACCACCAGGAAGTAGCCCGGGAAGCCCATCTGCAGGATCACGGAGACCTCGTAGTCGGCGCGCTTCTGCACATCATCGGGGATGCCGGAGGGGTAGCGGTACTCCAGGCCCCGCTGGACCTCCTTGACGAACCAGGACTCCTCGTCCTCCCCGGGCGGGGTGGGGAAGTTCGGCATGTAGTTCGCGCCCTCGTCGGTGGTGCGGAACTCGACCTCGCACATCTCGGCGATGGTCAGGGTGTTGTCGCACGCCTCAGGGAACTCGCGGAACAGCTCGCGCATCTGCCGCGCCGACTTCAGGAAGTAGCCGGAGCCGCCGAATTTGAAGCGGTTGGGGTCGTTCAGGCGCGAACCGGAGTTGATGCACAGCAGCACGTCCTGGATCTGCGCATCGTCCTCGGTGACGTAGTGGAGGTCGTTCGTGGCCACGAGCGGGGCGCCGATCGCCTTGCTCACCTCCAGCAGGTCCTTGGTGACCCGCTTCTCGATGTCCAGGCCGTGGTCCATCAGCTCGATGAAGTAGCTGTCCTTGCCGAACATGTCCTGGAACTCGCCAGCGGCCTTGACCGCCTCGTCGAACTGCCCCAGGCGCAGGCGGGTCTGGACCTCGCCGGAGGGGCAGCCGGTGGTCGCGATCAGGCCCTCGGAGTACTTCGAGAGGATCTCGCGGTCCATGCGCGGCCACTTGCCCATCTGACCGTCGAGCGACGCCTCGGAGGCGAGCCGGAACAGGTTGTGCATGCCCGGGGTCGACTTCGACAGCAGGGTCATGTGGGTGTAGGCGCCGCGGGCCGAGACGTCATCGCCGGCGGCCTGCTGCTCCTTGGTGCCCCACTGCTGGCGGGTGCGGTCATGGCGGCTGGTCCCCGGGGTCACATACGCCTCGACCCCGATGATCGGCTTGACGCCGGCATCGGTCGCGGCCTTGTAGAACTCGTAGGCGCCGAAGAGGTAGCCGTGGTCGGTGATCGCCACCGCGCTCTGCCCCTGCCGCTTCGTCTCGGCGACGAGTTTGTCGATCTTCGCAGCACCGTCCAGCAGGGAGTAATCGGTGTGCACATGCAGATGCACGAAGTCATCAGAGTCCGCGGAAGCCATACCCACCAGAGTAGCCGTGGAGCCTCCGACCGAGGGATTCAGGGAGGGGTCGGAGAGGTCACCCAGCACCTCCGGCGTGTCGCCCGGCCCGCACCGGGCGCGCCGGGCGCGCACCGGGGCTCACCGCGGTGCGGAGACCTCCGCGTGGGTGCGCAGGATCCCCTCGGTGGTGCCCTGCGGAGCACGGCCGATCCCGCATTCGGTGGCCACCCCGAAGGGCTGGTTCAGCGCGGTGGACGCTGCGGCGATGCGCCGCCGCGCCCCCTCGGAGCCGTCCTCGCGGTGCACCAGCCCGAGGTACAGCTCGTCCAGCCGTGGCAGCTGCGCGAGCGGAGCGAAGTACGCCGCATCGTCCCGCTCGATGGGCACCGGCAGATGCAGCCAGGTCAGCTGCCGGGCGGCGCTGTCCACCAGGGCGTCGGCGAGCTGCACCAGCGTGGCGGCATCGCGCGGTTCGACGAAGTGCCGCTCCCCCGCATCGCCGTAGCAGAGGTGCACCCCGGCCTCGACATCCAGCGGCACCGCATCCACCAGCGCCGCGAGCCGGGTCACGATGCCCGCCAGCAGATCCCCACTCCACCAGCCCTCCATAGGGCTGCCGTAGCCGGAGGCACCCTCGAGGATCCCCAGCTCGCTGGCCACGTCCCACTGGATCGCGAGGTCCTCGTGCGGGATCGCCTCGAGGATCTCCTCGAGCTCGCGCAGCAGCGCTTCGGTGTAGATCGGCTCGATGGCGGCCCTGTCCGCACCGGTGAAGAAGGAGGAGATCACTGCGACCGGTGTCGGCAGGGAGACCTGGAAGCGGATCCCCTGCGCGATCACGCCCTGCTCGCGCAGCCGGGCGAAGATCGGATAGGAGTCCTTCGCCGCGGCGGCGTAGCCGAGCGGCGGCAGCGTGATCCCGGCGGGGTCGACGCCGTCGGCCAGCCGCAGCGGCCGCGCATCGATGCCGGCGCCGAAGGGGATCGGCTGCTCGCCGACGCGTTCGATGCCTGCGGCCTGGCCGAGGACGTCCGGCTGGAACATGATCCAGTGGAATCTCTTCCCTACCTCGCCGTCGGGGATGCGCCGGACATGGCGGCCGAGGATCTCCGCCACCGTGCGCATCGTCTTCTCGGCATCATCGAAGTTCACGCTGCCCGTGAGGAGGGCGCCCTGGGGTTCGGTCATGGGGACAGCCTACGGAGGTGGGAGCTCCGGTGCCGGATGCTCCAGCGTCTCGCACTCAGCTCTCGCGTCTCGAGTCTCGCGCTCGGCACGTGCGTCTCAGGAGCCGCTCATGCCGCTCAGCTCCTGGTGCCGTCTCCCTCGGCCTGCTGCTCCCGCCGGGTCTCCTGGAGCAGGGAGTCCAGGTAGTCGTGGACGTCCTCGAAGCTGAGCGAGCGTTCATCGCGGCGCGGCGGGATGCCGCCGACGAAGGCACCGCCGTGCCAGGCCATCGAATCATCCGGGAGCGTGGGATCGTCAACGCGCCACAGATCGATCGGGATCGCATGGGCGACGAGATCACGGGCGACCTCCTCGGCCTGGGCCGGGCTCCCTGAACGCTGCAGCACCGAGACCAACAGCGACTGCGCCGCCCAGGCCACGGCATCGTCCCGGGAGTCCTCCCCCGGGTCCACGGATTCCTGCACCAGGGCGGCATAGCTCGCGGCCAGCTCGTCGGCCCCATCCTCGAAGTGGTCCTTGGCGACCCGGAGCGCGACCCGCGGGACCAGATCCCTGGCTTCCCAGAGGACCGCCGCGCCGACCAGCGCCATGCCCACGCCGGTCGGGAAGTCCGGGTCCAGCGCCATCGGCGTGGATGGCGCCTTGCCGGCGCGACGGTCGTCATCAGCCGCGAGATAGGTGCGCACCGCCTCGGCGACTGCCTCACGGGCCCGCTCAGCATCGCGCAGCGTGACCTCGGCACCGGCCGGATCGATGCCCAGGCGGCGGGCGACCCGGAGGAACGGGAAGTCGGGACGGTCCAGCGCCGCCTCGTGGGAGGGCGTCAGCGCACGGGAGATCTGCTCATCGTTCATCCTTCGACGCTACCGCCTGCCAGACTGTGCGCGTGCCCGCCACCGCTGTGATCCGCCTGCGCCCGCTGCATGTGGCCGATGTCCCGGTCTTCTCTTCCTGGGGCCAAGACCCACGCTTCGTCGAGCACGCCGGGTGGAGCCCCGGCCTCCCCGATTCCGAGCTGCGCGCGTTCTGGACCGGTCTGGTGAACACCCCGCCACCTGAGCTGCTGCGCCTGGGCGCCGTACGGGATCAGGTGCTGATCGGCTATGTCGACCTGCACGGCGTCGGACCGTGGGAGCGCGAGCTCGGCTATGCGATCGGCCCCAGCACCTGCTGGGGGAAAGGGCTCGGCACCGCGGTCGCAGGGGCCGCTCTCCACTACGCCTTCGACGTGCTGGGCCTGGAGTCGGTGTGGGCGGAGGCACTGCCCGCGAATGCAGCATCGCTGCGGATCCTGCAGCGGATCGGGATGCGGAGCACCGGCAGCGGAGAGCAGGAGGAGTTCCTCGGGGGGACCGGGCGCTATGAGCAGTTCCGGATCACCCGCCGGGAGCATGCCCGGCTCAATGACCCCGCAAGGCCTCCAGCGCCGACTGCAGATCTGCCGGGTACTGCGAGACGAACCTGACCTCCTCGCCGGTGGCGGGGTGGATGAAGGTCAGCTCCATCGCGTGCAACCACTGGCGAATCAGGCCCACCCGCTCGGCGAGACGCGGGTCCGCGCCGTACAGCGGGTCGCCCACCAGCGGGTGATGCAGCGCGGCCATATGGACCCGGATCTGATGGGTGCGTCCCGTCTCGAGGCCTACCTTCAGCAGGGTCGCGCCCTGCAGGGCTTCGAGCGTCTCGTAGTGGGTCACCGAGTGCTTGCCGTCGCTGCGCACCGCGAACTTGTAGTCGTGCTGCGGGGAGCGCCCGATAGCGGCCTCGATGGTGCCCGCCGGCTGCTCCGGGGTGCCCTGGCAGACCGCGTGGTACACCTTGCCGACCTCGCGGGCACGGAAGGCATCCTTGAGGGTGGTGTAGGCGCGCTCGGTGCGTGCCACCACCATCAGCCCGCTGGTGCCCACGTCCAGGCGGCTCACGATGCCCTGCCGCTCCGCGTCGCCGGTGGTGCGGATGCTCACGCCCGCGGCGGCCAGATGGCCCAGCACGGTGGGGCCGGACCAGCCGGCGCTCGGGTGCGCCGCCACTCCCACGGGCTTGTCGATCACCACGATGTCGTCATCCTGGTGGATCAGGCTCATGCCGTCGGCGATCTGCGGCCGGACCTCGACCGCGGGCTTCTCGTCCGGCAGCTCGACGTACACCATCGCGCCGGGCTCGAGCCGGGTGGAGCGGGCCGGGACCTGGCCATCGACAAGGACGCCGCCGTTCGTCACGAGCTCTGCGGCGCGGGTGCGGGAGAGACCCAGCATCCGTGAGATGCCCACATCGATCCGCTCCCCGGCGAGCCCCTCGGGCACCATCAGCGTGCGGGAGGAACTCATTGCTTCTCCTGCACGGTGTCATCGTGAGTCGGCTCGGTGTCGTCATGAGCCGGCGCAGTGTCGTCGGCGGCGCCAGCGGCTGGCGCGGTGGCGTCGCCAGCTGGCGCGCCACCTGCAGCTGCGGTATCGGCAGCGGCGTCGCGACGTGCCGGATCCGCGTCGACCCCGAACAGGCCCAGGGCGACGATCAGGATCGCGCCGCCCACCACGGCCATGTCGGCGACGTTGAACACCGGCCAGTTGGGCAGTTCGAGGAAGTCGACGACGGCGCCGCGGAAGGGCCCCGGATCGCGCAGCAGGCGGTCGTGGATGTTGCCCAGCGCGCCACCCATGATCAGACCGAGGGCGACGGTGTACCAGGGCGAGCGGACCGCCTTGACGGCGAAGACGATCACGCCGATCACGATCGCGATCTGCAGGCAGGTGACCACCGGGGTGATCTCCGAGCCCATCCCCCAGGCCGCCCCGCTGTTGTACAGCAGGGTCAGCTGGAGGATCTCACCGATGAACGGCTGGGGATCCAGCAGGGGCAGCGACTCCACCGCCCAGTTCTTGGTGATCTGGTCGATCACGGCGAGGACCGCGCCGATCCCGGCGATGGTGCCGAGGACTGTTCCACGGCTCAGACGGCGACGAGCGCCGGACCCCTGGGGCCCGGCGCTCGTCGGCGTGGAAGCAGGGGTGTTCACAGACCGAAGTTCGCCTGCTTGTCCTGCGTCTCGCTGCTGTCGAGATCGCTGAGCTGGTTCTCGAGGTAGTTGCGCAGACGGTTGCGGTAGTCGCGCTCGAAGTTGCGCAGGCCTTCGATGGTCTTGTCGAGCTCTGCCTTCTTGGTCTCGAGGTCGGCGAGCGTGGTGCGGGACTTCTCCTCGGCCTCGCCGACGATGCGCATGTGCTCGCCGTTGGCCTCGCTGATCAGACGATCGCGCTCGTCCTCACCGTTCTTGACGTACTCGTCGTGCAGACGGTTCGCCAGGGCGATGATGCCGGCGGCGGACTGATCGGGGCTCTCCGGCGCCGGCGCGGCCACGGGGGCGGGCTGCTCGACGGCCTCGTCCTCGACCACGGCCTGCGGTGCGGTGGCATCGATCTCGACCTCATCGTCGGCGCCGATGGGCGTGGTATCGATGATCGCGTCCGTCTCACCGGTCGCGGAGACATCGCCGACGGGTGCCGCTGCACTGGTGCCGGTCTCGAGCTCGGCGATGCGGTTGTGCGCCTCCTCGAGCTCCTTCTTCAGGCGCTCGTTCTCAGCGAGGAGTTCCTTCAGGCGAGGTTCCACGTCGTTGTCGAGGAAGTTGTCGACCTCGTCCATGTCGTAGCCCTCGGAGAACCGGACCGGCGTGAACCGCTGATTCTGTAGGTCTTCGGGCATCAGAGCCATGGGTCACCTTTTCTTAGTGCGGGAGTTCAGATGCGCGGTGGGCGCGGCGCGTTCAAGCCTAGCGGATGCTGCAGAGGTTCCTGGACCGGAGCCTCCTCACATCGCCATTCCGCCGAGCACCCGCAGCAGGATCCATCCGAGGACCAGCAGGATCATCAGGCTGAGGTCGAGCGCCACCGCGCCGATCCGCAAGGGCGGGATCAGGCGGCGCAGCCCCAGCACAGGAGGGTCGGTCAGCGTGTAGACGACCTCGAACAGGACCAGCATCAGCCCCGAAGGCCGGTACTCCCTGGCATAGGACTGGATCCACTCGAGCACGAGGCGAGTGATGAGCAGGAGGAGATACACCAGCACTGCGAGGTACAGCACTCCTGCGACGATCTGCACGGGAACGCTCAGCTCTGGTTGTAGAAGCTGCCCTCGTCGGCCGAGGTATCCCCGTCGACCTGGACGAACTCCGGGGAGAGCAGGAACACCTTCGAGGTGACGCGCTCGATGGTGCCGCGCAGGCCGAAGACCAGCCCGGCCGAGAAGTCGACCATGCGCTTGGCGTCGCCGTCCTGCATGTCCGAGAGGTTCATGATGACGGGGACGCCGTCACGGAACGACTCGCCGATCGCCTTGGCGTCGTTGTAGGACCGCGGATGGATCGTGGTGATGCGGTGCATCGACTCCTCCACTGCCGGGGCCATGGCCACCACGTTCGAATGCTGACGGATCGGGGTCACCTGGGCCTCCCGTTCTGGTGCGGCCTCGGGGCCACGCTCGGTGCGGCGGGACGGTGCGGCAACCTCGTCATGGCGGAGCCGTTCGTCCTCGTAGTACTCGTCATCGACCTCGTTGGCGAGGCCGAGTGCGACCATGGCGTTGCGCCAGGTTCCCATCGCAGATCTCCCAGTCTGTTGTTCACGCTGACCAGGGCTCCAGGGAAGCACGGGGAGTGCGCGGGAGCCCTTACCCGTTGAAACTACCGCAGGGATTTCCTCGACCCCGGGAGGTGCCCGGCGTGTCGTGAGCGTGTCTGGGCGGGCGCGTCACTCGCGGCGCAGGATCCCGGCGAAGCGCCCGGTGGTTGCCTGGCGGCGGTAGGAGTAGAAGCGTTCGTCCTCCAGGGTGCACGGATGGTCCGCGTCGATGGCGGAGGGCGGGATACCCGCCGCGGAGAGCACCTCGATCGCGCCCGCGCGCAGATCCACGGAGGGCGTGCCCCAGGAGGTGGTTGCCCAGGTGGCGGGCAGCAGCCGTGCCGACTCCTCCCGCATCGCCGCGGGCACCTCGTAGCAGGCACCGCAGATCGCGGGCCCGATGCTCGCCGTGAGATCCGCCGGGCGGGCCCCGAACTCTGCCATCCCCTCGATGGTCCGCTGCAGGACTCCGGCCAGCAGTCCCACGCGCCCGGCATGGGCTGCAGCGATCGTGCCGGAGACGGGATCGCTCAGCAGCACCGGCAGGCAGTCCGCGACCATGATCGCGAGCCCCACATCCCGGCGATCGGTGACCAGGGCGTCGGCGGTGACCACCGGCGCGGTTCCCGTCGGTGGAAGCACGTGGACGTCCGCGGAGTGGACCTGATCCACGAAGATCAGCGGCACTCCGAGCTCAGTCTCGAGCAGCTCCCGGTTGCGGGTGACGGATCGCTCCTCGTCCCCGACGTGGCGCGCGAGGTTCAACCCGGCGTGCTCACCCGTGCTGACCCCGCCCTCACGCCCCGTGAACAGGGCACGGGCCCCGCGAAGTCGCGAGGCCCGTGCAGGAAGTGCTGAGGTCACTTGAGGAAGGACGGCAGATCGAGGTCGTCATCGTCGGACGGCGGCTCCTCGATGTGCGGGGGGCGTGCCGGCTCGCGCTCGGGGGCTCGCGGTGCGGGCTGCGGCGCGACCCGCTCCTGCTGCGAGTACTGCCCGCCCTCGGTATCCGCCGCGTCGAGCACCTCGGTCTCGGGCTCGGTCGCGCTCGGTCGCGACGGGGAGAAGGCCTGCTGCGGCAGTCCCCAGGCCCCGGGCGCACCGGAACCGGCCGCTCCGGCGCTGGCCCCGTGGGCGGTGCGCTGCTCCTGGTGGGGAGCGCGCGGTGCCGCTGCGCGGGGCTGCTCGGCGCGCGGCTGCTCGGCACGGGGTGCCGGGCGATGCTGCGGGGTGACGTCCTGGCGCTGGGCCGGACCGCCGCCCTCGAAGCCGGCCGCGATGACCGTCACGCGCACCTCATCGCCCAGGGCGTCGTCGATGACGGAGCCGAAGATGATGTTGGCATCGGGGTGGGCGGCCTCCTGGACCAGGCGGGCCGCTTCCGAGACCTCGTACAGGCCGAGGTCGCTGCCGCCCTGGATGGAGAGCAGCACGCCATAGGCGCCGTCGATCGAGGCTTCGAGCAGGGGGCTGGACACCGCGAGCTCGGCGGCCTGCAGGGCGCGGTCCTCGCCGCGGGCCGAGCCGATGCCCATCAGGGCGCTGCCGGCGCCCTGCATGACGGACTTGACGTCGGCGAAGTCCAGGTTGATCAGACCCGGGGTGGTGATGAGGTCGGTGATGCCTTGGACACCGGAGAGGAGGACCTGGTCCGCGCTCTTGAAGGCGTCGAGCATGGAGACCTGCTTGTCCGCGATGGAGAGCAGGCGGTCATTCGGGATCACGATGAGGGTGTCGACCTCGGCCTGGAGTGCGGCGATGCCGGACTCCGCCTGAGTGGAGCGGCGACGGCCCTCGAAGGTGAAGGGGCGGGTGACCACACCGATGGTGAGGGCGCCGAGGCTGCGGGCGATCTTGGCCACGACGGGGGCGCCGCCGGTGCCGGTGCCGCCGCCCTCTCCGGCGGTCACGAAGACCATGTCCGCGCCGCGGATGACCTCTTCGATCTCCTCGGCGTGGTCCTCGGCGGCGCGCTTGCCGACCTCGGGATCGGCGCCGGCGCCGAGTCCGCGGGTGATCTCCTTGCCGACGTCGAGCTTGACGTCCGCGTCGGACATCAGGAGTGCCTGGGCGTCGGTGTTGATCGCGATGAATTCGACGCCCTTGAGGCCGGACTCGATCATGCGGTTGACGGCGTTGACACCTCCGCCGCCGACGCCGACGACCTTGATGACTGCGAGTGAGATCTGGGTTCCGGCCACGTGTTGGTCCTTGCTCTTGTCGTTCATCCGAGGAGGGGGCCTGCGTCGCACCTGGTCGTGGACTTCCGAAACCCTATACCTCGAGTTGAGGTTCGGACTTCGGGGCGCTTCTCCTTTCCCTTGACGCTATGGACGCAATCACCTGCACGCAAACACCACGTGCGCGTGTCGGCGTCCGAGGGCGGGCGAGATCACCGCCACGACCCCAAATTACGTCAGCGGGTGACCGGAGCCACCGGGGAAGAGACATCGATGATGGTGCCGGGCTGTCCGAGCAGCGCCTGGACCACCTCGGCCTTGAGCTCCGCGTCGCGGGCATCTCCCCAGACGACCGTCTTGGTGCCGCCGTCCTCAAGGGCGAGCACCACCGTCACGTCGCTCAGGCTGGAGGCGGTGACCTCCTGGACCGCTCCGCGCAGCGGTTCGGGCATCCCTGCCATGACATCGGTCATCGCTGCGGCCGCACCCTCGGGATCCGCGGACCCTCCGGCGACGACGAGTGGAACCAGCGCGGTCCCCTCGCCCGCGGCGGGCGGCAGCTCCTGCCCTCCGGCGTCGACCACGGCGGTGGTGCCGTCGGCCTTCGTGAGCAGTCCGATCGGGACGGCTTCGGTGATGCTGACCCGCACGCCGTCCGGCCAGACCCGTTCGACCTCGACCGAGTCGACACCGGGGATCTCGGAGACGTCCTCGGCGATCGCTCCGGTGGCCAGCAGCAGCATGCTGCCGTCGGCGCGCGCGGAGGCCGCGGCCTGGACATCCTGCTCCTGCACGTAGCCGGTCCCCTCGACCGCGATCTTCTGCACCTGCAGCGCGGGCAGGAAGATCGCGGTGACGCCCGCGGCGACCAGCACCAGCACCGTGATCAGGACGCCGGCGATGATCGCGCGGCGGCGACGCCTCCAGGGCCTTCCCGCCACCAGCTCGCGGAATCGTTCGGAGGCCTGCACCACCCGGCCGCCGCCCTCTGCCCCCGCAGCCGGCGACCCCGCGGCGGGCGCGGAGTGCTCCGGAGGGCGGACCTCCGAGGTCTGGGGGCGGCCGACGGTGCGCCCGCGAGGAGCCGGAGCTGATGCCGGTGACTGTGCCGGCGAGGGGGCAGAGAGAGCAGACCGCGCCGAGGGCGCCGAGGGCGACGGACGCCCCGAGCGTGCCGAGGACGACTGGCGAGCAGCGGACGCGGGGCGTGCAGAGCGGACAGACGGCGCAGACGGGGCCGACGGGGCAGAAGGGCCCGTCGGAGCGGACGACGCTGGGGTCGCGGGCGGCGGGGTGGGCTTCTTCGGTCTCGGGGTCGGCGCGGGGGCGGCGCGCCGGGCGCCCTGCCGTGGCTTCGGGGCGGTGGGGCGGCGCGCCATCAGCTGCCGTCCTCGAGCTCGCGCAGAGCGGCCATCAGCGGGGGCGTCATCTCCACGATGTCGCCGGCACCGAGCATCAGGAGCAGGTCCCCCGGCTGGGCCTCGGCGACCACCTGTTCGATGAGCTCCGTCCCCGCGGCGACCGGCGTCACGGACGCGGCGGCGAGGTCGGTGAGGGTCCGTGCGTCGACCGTGGGGTCCGGGTCCTCGCGGGCCGCGTAGACGGGCAGCACCCAGGCGTGATCGGCGGCAGACAGTGCGGCGGCGAAGTCGATCGCGAAGTCGCGGGTGCGGGAGAACAAGTGGGGCTGGAACACGACGAGCACGCGGCCCGGGGCCGTCTGCGAGGCGACGATGCCGCGGGCGGCGGCGATGGTCGCGGCGACCTCCCGGGGATGGTGGGCGTAGTCGTCCACCACGGTCACTCCCCCGACGGTCCCGGCCACGTCGAAGCGGCGTGAGGCGCCGGTGAAGGTCGCGAGGCCTGCGGCGAGGGCGGCCGCGGAGGAGTCCGGGGCGGCCGCTGCGGTGGCGGCGAGGGCGCCCAGAGCATTGAGCACGTTGTGGTGGCCGGTCACCGACAGCTGGATGGTCAGCGGGCCATGGGGGGTGTCGATCTCGACCTCGGCACCGAGGGGGCCGCTGCGCTCCTCCCTCAGCGACCACTGGGCGTCCGTCTCCGTGCCGTAGTGCACCACGGTGATGCCGCGGGCCCGGGCACGCGCGCCGAGCGCTCGGGCGCCCGGGTCGTCGGCGCACACCACGAGCGTGCCGCCAGGGGCGAGCTGCGCGGTGAGGGCGTCGAAGGCCGCGGTCAGAGTGGCGGCGTCGCCGTGGAAGTCGAGATGGTCGGGCTCGAGGTTCGTGACCACCAGGGAACGCGGGGTGAAGGCGAGGAAGGAGCCGTCGGACTCATCTGCCTCGACGACGGCGAGGCCGGTGCGCGGGGACGACGTGGTCGGGGACGCGCCGAGTCCTGCGTTGCGTCCCAGATCGGGGACCGCGGCTCCGAGCGCCCAGGCCGGGTCGATTCCCGCACCGCGCAGGGCGGACACGGCCATCCCGGTGGTGGTCGTCTTGCCGTGGGTGCCGGCGACGGCGACCAGGTCATGCCCGCGGAGCAGTCCGGCCAGTGCGGCGGCGCGGTGGATGACGGGGATCCCGCGATCGCGGGCGGCCAGCACCTCGGGGTTGTCGGCTCGCACGGCGGTGGAGACGATCACCAGGTCGAGGTCCGCAGCGAGCAGGGAGGCGTCGAAGCCGATGCCGATGCGGGCCCCGGCCTCCCGCAGCGGAGCGATGAACTGGCCGTCCTGGGAGTCGGAGCCGCTGACCTCGAGCCCGGACTCGAGGGCAAGACGGGCGACGGCGCTCATGCCTGCCCCGCCGATGCGCACCACATGCACCGAGCGCACCTCGAGATCGGTGGGCCAGTCCGGCCGGGTGATGACGTCCCCGGCACGCAGGATCGTGCGGGGCGTCGCCTGCGGGGAGGAAGCGTTCTCGAGGCCAGAAGTCATGAGGTCACCGTAATCCGCTCGCCGGGTGTCCCGGGTCAGGCTCGGCGTGCGACCCCGGTCACCACGTCGGCCATCACCTCGGCGGCATCGGTGATGCCGAAGGCGCGGGAGGCCGCCGCCATCGCGGACAGCCGGTCGCGGTCGCGCAGCAGCGGCAGCACCTGGTGGCGGAGGTGGGCCGCATCGAGCTCCCCATCGGCGACCATCAGGGCGCCGCCTGCGGCGACCACCTGCTCGCCGTTCAGCGCCTGCTCACCGTTGCCGATGGGCAGCGGCACCAGCACTGCGGGCAGGCCGACGGCGGTGAGCTCGCAGACCGTCCCGGCACCGGAGCGGGTCAGTGCGAGATCCGCGGCGGCGTAGGCATCCTCCATCGCGCTGACGTACTCGACCACCTCGTAGCCCTCGAGCTCGGGCAGCCCTTCGGCCTTGCCGCGACCGGTGACGTGCAGGATCTGCGCGCCGTCCTCGATGAAAGCGGCAGCAGCGTCGGCCACCGCCGTGTTCAGGCGCAGGGCCCCGAGGGAGCCACCGGTGGCCAGCAGCACCGGGCGGGCGGGGTCCAGCCCGAATCCGCGCACGGCCTGTTCGCGGCGAGCTGCGCGGTCTAGGTGGGCGATCCCCTCTCGCATCGGCATCCCGATGCGGCGCGCACCTGGCAGGCTCGAGCCCTCGAAGGCGGTGAGCACGGCGGCGGCGCGGCGGGCACCGAGCCGGTTGGCCAGGCCCGGCCGACGGTTCGCCTCGTGGACCACCAGGGGGCGTCGCAGCGAGGCCGCGGCGAGGTAGGCGGGCGGGCAGACGTAGCCGCCGAACCCAGCCACCACGTCGATCTCCCGCTCCCGCAGCAGGGTGCGGACGCGGCCCAGGGTCGCGCCGAAGCGGCCAGGGAATCGCAGCGCGTCCCCGTTCGGACGGCGCGGGAAGGGCACCTTGTCGATCGTGACCAGCTCGTAGCCGGCTGCGGGCACCAGATCGGCCTCGAGCCCCTCCCGGGTGCCGAGCACGATCACCTCCGCCTCGGGGCAGCGACGGGTGATCTGAGCGGCGGTGGCCAGCAGCGGGGAGACATGCCCGGCGCTGCCGCCCCCGGCCAGCAGAATGCGGGGCGTGGTGGTGGACATCATGACTTCCGGGAAGAGGGAGCGGAGCCGCGGCCCGAGCGCCGCGAGCGGGAGGAGGATCGCTTGACGGGCTTCGCCGCCGGCGCGCCCTTGGTCGTGGTCGCGCCCTTCGCTGTGGTCGCGCCCTTCGTCGCATTCGAGCTCTTCGTGGCCGACGTCGCGCGCTTCGTCGTCGCTGCGCTCTTCGCCTGCGCGGCGCGCTTCGTCGCCTTCTTCGCGCCCCGGGGGGTGCGGCGGGTCGCGGCGGGTGCACCGGATGCAGCGCGCTCACGCGGCGCCGGCAGCACGCTGATCGAACGGCGCACCGAGCTGAGTCGGGCTCCGATCGCCTCTGCGGCGCCGGGCTCTCGCCGGGCGAAGGAGAGCAGCACGCCCAGTGCGGTCATCGAAGCGAGCAGAGCGGAGCCACCGGCGGAGATGAATGGCAGCGGCACGCCGATCACGGGCAGCAACCCGGTGACCACCATCATGTTCACGAAGGCCTGACCGAGCAGCCAGGCGCTGATGCCGGCCACGGTGATCTGCATGAAGTGGTCATCCAGGCGGGTGATCATGCGGAACATCAGCAGGGCGAGGACCGTGAACAGCAGCAGCACGCCGAGGGTGCCGATCAGCCCGAGCTCCTCGCCGATGATCGCGAAGATGTAGTCGTCCTCGGCGGCGGGCAGGCGTCCCCACTTCTGGCGGGACTGCCCGAGGCCCACGCCCCACCATCCGCCCTCGGCGAGCCCCATCAGGCCCTGTTCCGACTGCAGGCAGGAGTCGCCCGGGCAGGTGCCGTGGAGCCAGTTGTTGATGCGCGCCATGCGGTTCCCGCTGGTGACGGTGAGCGTGATGACTCCGACCAGTCCCGCCGCTCCGGCGGCCATGAACCAGCGGCGCGGTACTCCTGCGACCCAGACGGCGCCGGCGACCAGCATGCACATCACCAGCGTGGTGCCGAGGTCATGGCCGAGCACGACGAGCCCGAGAGCGGCTGCGACGCCCGGGGCCAGCGGGACGATGAGGTGGAAGGGTCGATGCAGGAGCGGGCGCTTCATCGCCAGCAGCGCACCGATCCAGACGGCGAGGGCGAGCTTGAGGAACTCCGAGGGCTGGAGGCGCTGGGAGCCGATCTGGATCCAGTTGCGGTTGCCGTACGCCTCGACGCCGAGGCCCGGGACGTGCACCAGGCACTGCAGCAGGAGGCCGACACCGAACAGGATCCAGGCCGCCTTGCGGTAGAACCCGGGCGGCATCAGAGCCGCGGTGACCAGCGCTACCAGGCCCATCCCGGCGAAGGTGCCCTGGCGCAGCAGGCCGGCGAAGCCGGAGTCGCCGCGGGAGATGTTCCCGACCGAGCTGGAGGACAGCACCATCACCAGGCCCACGCTGATCAGCAGCGCTCCGACCACGATGAGTCCGTAGAAGTCCAGTGCCGGGGACTTCAGCCAACTGCCGATGCCGTCTCGGACGCGGCCACTGATGTTCCCCAGCGGGTGCTCCTCATCAGGGCGCACCACGCCGGCGGAGCGGCGGGCGTCCCCGCGGGGTTCCCGTCGGGTCTCCTCCATCGTCATGCGCGCTCTCCTGGCAGTCGGGCGACGGCCGCCGCGAACAGATCCCCCCGCTCCGCGTAGTCACGGAACTGGTCGATGGAGGCGGCGGCGGGAGCCAGCAGCACCACGTCCCCCGCGGAGGCGAGGGCGCGGGCGGCCTGCACCGCGTCGTCCATCATCCGGGTGCGCCCGGCGACATCGTCAGTGTCGCCCGGATCGATGCGCCGGACGGGGACCTCGGGTGCGTGTCGTGTCAGGGCGGCGGTGAACGGAGCGTCGTCGGCGCCCAGGAGCACCACGCCGACCAGGCGGTCGTGCGCTCCCGCGATCAGCGCGTCGAGATCGGCGCCCTTGGTGTCGCCGCCGGCGAGCCAGACCACCCGCTCGGCGGAGCGCAGTGACGCGGCGGCCGCGGCGGGGTTGGTCGCCTTGGTGTCGTCGACGAAGCTGATGCCGTCGATGGTGGTGAGGTGCTGGGCGCGGTGGCTGCCCATCCGATAGGCGCGCAGACCGTCCCGCACCGCGCGGGGGTCGACGCCGTGCGCGCGGGCGAGAGCCGCGGCGGCGAGGGCGTCGAGCACGAGATGGGGCCCGGCGCCCTGCGGGCCCAGGTGAGCGAGATCGGCCAGGGTGGCGAGCTCCGCGGCGGCGTGGCGTCGTTCGGCGAGGAAGGCCCGGTCCACCAGCACGCCGTCGATCACGCCCAGCTCGGAGACCCCGGGCGGCCCGAGTGTGAGGCCCACGGCGCGTGCCCCGTCGACCACGTCCGCCTCCTCGACCAGGTAGAGGGTGGTCGGATCTGCGGCGTTGTACACGCACGCGGTGCGCACGCCCTCGAAGATCCGTCCCTTGGCCGCGGCGTAGGAGTCCGCGCCGCCGTGCCAGTCGAGGTGATCGGCGCTGACGTTCAGCACCACTGCGGCCTCGCAGTCCAGGTGCTCGGTCCAGTGCAGCTGGAAGCTGGAGAGCTCGAGGGCGAGCACGTCATATCCCTCGGGGTCCAGAGCGGCCTCGATCACCGGCAGTCCTACGTTGCCGCAGGCGACGGCGCGCAGCCCGGCATGCTGCAGGATCGATTCGAGCATGGTGACGGTGGTGGTCTTGCCGTTGGTGCCGGTGATGCCGAGCCAGGCGGGGCCGTCGGCCGTCTGCATGCGACGAGCCAGCTCGATCTCGCTCCACACCGGAATCCCGGCGGCCTGCGCCGCGGCCAGCAGGGGCTGATCAGGGCGCCACCCCGGGGAGGTGACCACCAGGTCGATCTCGGTGTCCTGGGGCAGCTCGAGCGTGTGCTCCCGGCCCAGGCGGAACTTCACCCCGAGCACCTCGAGGATCTGAGCACGCTCGCGCAGCTCGGGGGTGTCGGTGCCGTCGACCACGAGCACGTGGGCGCCGCGCTGCATGGTCTGGTCCGCGATCGCGTATCCGGAGACCCCGAAGCCGGTCACCAGGATCCGCAGTCCGCTGACGTCCAGTCCCGGCCAGGACCGCTCGAGCACGGGGATGCCGGGGGCGCCGGTGGTCATGACGTGAGCCTGGGCAGGGCATCCAGGTAGAAGATGCCCAGACCGATGCCGGCGAGGATCCCGGCCACGATCCAGAAGCGCACCACGATGGTGACCTCGTTCCAGCCCTTGAGCTCGAAGTGGTGCTGCAGAGGTGCCATCCGGAACACCCGCTTCCCGGTGAGCTTGAAGCTGGTGACCTGGATGATGACCGAGAGCGAGATGATCACGAACAGCCCGCCGATGATCGCGCCGAGGACCTCGGTGCGGGAGACGATCGTCAGGCCGGCGATCGCGCCGCCGAGGGCGAGCGAGCCGGTGTCGCCCATGAAGATCTTGGCGGGCGAGGTGTTCCACCACAGGAAGCCGACGCAGGCGCCGATGATCGCCGCGCACAGCACCGCGGTGTCCAGCGGGTCCCGGGCCTCGTAGCAGTGCACCACTCCCCCGGCGTCGAGGTCGATGTTGCAGACCTGACGCCACTGCCAGAAGCTGATGATCAGGTAGGCACCGGTGAAGATGATCGTGGCGCCGCTGGCCAGACCGTCGAGCCCGTCGGTGAGGTTCACGCCGTTGGACCAGGCGGCGACCAGGAAGTTCGCCCAGATCGCGAAGAGCAGGAAGCCGACCACGCTGCCCAGGAAGGCCAGGTCCAGCCAGGGGATGTCGCGCACGAAGGAGATGTGGGATGAGGCCGGGGTGGCGCCGTTCTCGTCCGGGAACAGCAGTGCCAGCACGGCGAAGGCGGTCGCGACCACGAACTGCCCGAGGAGCTTGTAACGCGGCCGCAGCCCGGTGCTGTCCTGCTGGGAGATCTTCAGGTAGTCGTCGAGGAAGCCGACCACCCCCAGGCCCACGGCGAGGAAGAGCACCAGCAGCACCGAGACGCTGGGTGGGGTCCAGAGCACCAGGTGGGTGAGGAAGTAGGCCACGAGAACCGCGAGGATGATCGCGACGCCGCCCATGGTCGGCGTCCCGCGCTTGGTGGCATGCGAGGTGGGGCCGTCGTCGCGGATGAACTGGCCATAGCCGCGCCGCTCGAGCACCTTGATGAACAGCGGGGTCCCCAGGATCGAGAGGGTTCCGGCAATAGCGCCGGAGATGATGATCGCGATCACTGGTCGTCTCCGTTCTGCGTCTGGCCACCGAGGTCGCCGCGCCGGGAGAGGCGTTCGACGAGGGGGGCGGCGATATGCCGCAGTCCTGCATCACGCGAGGACTTCAGCAGCACGGCATCGCCCGGCTGCACCGTACGTTCTAGCACAGCGATCGCCTCGTCGACGGTGTCGAGGTACTCGGACTCCCCGCCGAAGCTGCCTTCGAGGCTCGCCCCGTGGTGGATCGGGGCCGCGCCGTCGCCGATCGAGTACAGCTGCCCGATGTTCAGGCGCACGGCGAGCCGGCCGATCTCGTCGTGCAGCCGCACGGTGTCAGCGCCCAGCTCGAGCATCTCGCCGAGCACGGCGATGGTGCGGTGGCTGCGGCCGAGGTGGGCGAGGGTCTTCAGCGCCTGCCGCATGGAGTCGGGATTGGCGTTGTAGGCGTCGTCGATGATCAGGACGCCGGCCGCTTCGAGCACCTGCATCCGCTGACCGGAGGCGAGGGTGGCACCCTCGAGCGCCTCGGCGGCCGTGGCGGGGGCGACCCCGGCGGACAGTGCGGCGGTGAGCGCTGCGAGGACGTTCGCGCCCTGGTGCTCGCCGAGCAGATCCGGGTGCACCGCGTACCGGCCGGCGGCGATGGGCTCGCCGCGCAGCGTCGTGAGTCCCTCGGGGACCACCAGGTCGAAGCGCACGCGGGCGCGCTGGTCCAGGGAGAGGTCCGCACCGCGGACGTCGCCGGTGGTGAATCCCCAGCTGACGACGGGGGCGGCGGAGCGCTGGGCCATGGCGGCGACCAGTCGGTCCTCGGCGTTGAGGATCGCGCGGCCACTCGGGACGAGCGCCTCGATCAGCTCGCCCTTGGCCTGGGCGATCGCGTCGATGCTGCCGAACTCGCCGATGTGGGCGGAGCCGACGTTGAGGACCAGCGCGATGTCGGGCCGGGCTATCGCGGTGAGCTCGGCGATGTGGCCGATCCCGCGGGCACCCATCTCGAGCACCAGGTAGCGGGTCTCGGATGTCACGCGGAGCACGGTCAGGGGCAGCCCGAGCTCGTTGTTGAAGCTGCCGGCGGGTGCCACGGTGGGCCCGTGCGCGGAGAGGATCGTGCCCAGCAGGTCCTTGGTCCCGGTCTTGCCGGCGCTGCCCGTGACGGCGAGGACCACCAGCTCCGGGTTCTCCTCGCGGGCTCGTTCGAGCTGGACGCGGGCGAGTGCGGTGAGTGCGGACCGCACGTCCTGGACCTGCACCGCGGGCAGGCCGCGGTCCTCGGTGACGAGCGCGAGCGCAGCACCGGCACGCTGGGCGGCGTCGAGATAGTCGTGGCCGTCGACGTGCTCACCGTGGAAGGCGGCGAAGAGGTCACCGGGCGTCACATCCCGGGAGTCGATCTGCGCGGTGCCGGTGACCAGCTCATCACCCGTGGCGCCTCCCACGAGGGTGCCGTCTGTCAATGCGGCGAGGTCCCGTGCCGTGATCTGGAGCATGCTCAGCGTCCTTCATCCATGTGGTCGGCGTCGGCGCCTCCGCGCGTGGTCGGTGCACCTCGCAGTGCATCCCGCAGTCGGAGGCGATCATCGAACGGCTGGACGATACCGCCGATCTGCTGTCCGGTCTCGGCTCCCTTGCCGGCGACGAGGATGGTGTCGGACACGTCCGCCAGCGACGCCGCCAGGAGGATCGCCTCCCCGCGCCCATCTACCTCGTGGACCTGCGCGTTCGTGCCATCAGGGATGCCCTGGAGCACCTCGCGGCGGATCGAGGCCGGGTCCTCGGTACGCGGGTTGTCATCCGTGACGATCACCACGTCCGCGAGGCGTGCAGCGATCTCTCCCATCGCCGGTCGCTTGGTCCGATCGCGATCGCCACCGGCCCCCATCACGACCAGCAGCCGCCTGGTGCCGGGGACCGCGCGCAGCGTGTCGAGGGCCTGTTCGAGGGCGTCAGGGGTGTGGGAGTAGTCCACGACCCCGCGGACAGGGCCCTGGGTCACCGACTCCATCCGGCCGGGAACCGTCCCGGCCTCGCCGAGCGCCCGCACGACGTCAGGGCCGGTGTGCCCCAGCGCCGCCAGCAGCAGTTCAGCCGCCAGGGTGTTGGCGACGTAATGGCGTCCCGGCAGTGCGGCGTGCAGCTGCCTCGTGCCCCCGGGCCCGTCGACGACGAATGTCGAGCCGTAGCCGTCCGCGCGGATGTCCCGCGCGCGGTGGTCCGCGTCGATCTCCGGCCGGGTGGTGTAGGTCCTCACCGGAATCTCGGACTCGCGGGCGAGCCGCTGACCCCAGGCGTCGTCGACGCAGATGATCCCGCGGCGTGCATGGGCCGGGGTGAACAGGGTGCGCTTGGCCTCGTAGTAGTGCTCCATGGTGCCGTGGAAGTCGAGGTGGTCCTGCGTGAGATTGGTGAAGCAGGCGACGTCGTAGACCACCTCGTCGGCACGGTGCAGCACCAGGGCGTGGCTGGAGACCTCCATCGAGACCACCGCGACCTCATCCTCGACCATGCGGGCCAGGAGACCGTGCAGCTCCGGCGCCTCGGGGGTGGTGCGCACGGTCGCGATCTCGTGATCCGTGCGGTGGGCATCGCGATAGCTGGTGCCGCTGGTGCCGATCGCGCCGGCCGGCACCCCGAGCTCGAGCAGGGTGCGGGTGATCGCGGTGGTGATCGAGGTCTTGCCATTGGTCCCGGTCACACCGACGGTGGCGAGCTTCGAGGCGGGACGGCCCTGGACGAGGGCCGCCGCGGTGGCGGTGGCCGCGCGGGGGTCCTCGACCACCAGGGCCGGCAGTCCCGCGGCTTCGCACCGGTCCCGCCCGGCGGCATCGGTGAGCGCCATCGCAGCTCCCCGGAGGGCGGCCTGGTCGGCGAATTCGGCGCCATGCGCGTTGGCGCCGGGCAGGGCGCACCAGAGATCCCCGTCTTCCACAGCGCGCGAGTCGAGGGTGACCCCGCGCAGCGTCAGATCGTGGCCTGGCGCCAGGGTGTGGAGGGCGCGGGCAAGGTCCGCCGCGCTCGCACCGTGAGGGTGGCGCGGGCGGGCGGGTTCGGGGACGGGCTCTGCCGGCACGATCACTGCTCTCCCCACTCGTTCTCGAGCTCACGGCCGGTGACGCCGGTCGGCGCAATGCCCTGGTTCTGCAGGGCGAAGGTGGTCAGCTCCGAGAAGGCGGGTGCGGCGGCCCGACTGCCGGAGATGAAGGTGTTCAGGCCGAAGATGAACACGCCGACCACGATCTCCGGGTCATCGGCGGGGGCGAAGCCGATGAAGGAGGCGGTATAGGTGCTGTCCCCGACCTGCGCGGTACCGGTCTTGCCCGCGACTGCGTAGCCGGGCACCGCCGCGCTGGAGGTCTCGTCATCGACCGAGTTGTCCATCAGCTGCTGCATGGTGTCCGCGGTCTCGCTGGAGACCACGCGAGTGCTCTCCGGCTCGCCGAGCGGGCGTACGGAGCCATCGTCCTCGCGGATCCCAGCGATCAGCGAGGGCTGGACCCGCACCCCGTCATTGGCGAAGGTGCCCACCGCGGAGACCATCTGCAGGGCGTTGACGCTGTATCCCTGGCCGAAGGCGGTCGTATAGCGGGTGCGGCCGGTCCACTCCGCTGCCGGGTGGACGAGGCCTGCGGACTCTCCGGGCAGCTCCACGCCGGTCCGCTCCCCCAGCCCGAAGGCCCTGAGGTAGTCGTGACGGACCTCGGGGGTGAGGGTCTCGGAGATCTGCACGGTGCCGACGTTGGAGCTGTTCTTGAGCACGCCCGCGAGGGTCAGCTGCTGGTCCGGATGGTGGTGCGAATCCTTGATGCGGTGGCCGTCGAACCACTTCTCATAGGGGATGTCGTACTGCGTCTCGGGGGTGACGGTCCCCTCTTCGAGCGCGGCCGCGATCGTGAACAGCTTGCCGGTGGAGCCCGGCTCGAAGACGTTGGAGATGGAGCGGTTGCCCCGGTCCTGCTCCTCCGCGTCTCCCGGCTTGTTGGGGTCGTAGCTGGGGTACTCCGCGAGCGAGAGGACCTCGCCGGTCTTCGCGTTGTAGACCACGGCGCTGCCGCCGGTGGCTCCCCACTGCTGGACAGCTCCGGCCACGATCTGCTGCGCCTTCCACTGCAGGTCGCGGTCGATGGTGAGCACCACGTCGTTGCCGTCGACGGCCGGGGTGGTCTGCTGCTTCCCGGTGGGGATGATCTGCCCCTGGGCGCCGCGCTCGTAGGTGGTCTTGCCGTCGGTGCCCCGCAGCTCCTCATCGAAGGAGAGCTCGGTGCCGGCCAGGGCCGTGCCGTCATCGCCGACAAAGCCCAGGACGTTGCCGCCGACCGATCCGGCCGGGTAGATCCGATCAGCCACCGGGGTGGAGCCGATCCCAGGGATTCGCAGGGACATAGCCGCGTCCCGCACCTCGGGGTCGACGTTCTTCTGCAGGTATGAGAATCCGGCGTCGCCGGTGAGCGCCTCCTCGGTCTCCGAGACCGTCCATCCCAGCACCGGGGCGAGCGCTGCGGCGGCGGCGTCGACTCCGGTCACATCCGCGGTCTTCGAGGTGGCGAGGTACTCGTCCACCTGCATCTGGTTGACCCACAGGTCGTAGCGCTGCACGGAGCTGGCCAGGGCGGTCCCGTTGCGGTCGGTGATCTCGCCGCGAAGGGCGGGGATGGTGCGGGTGACGGTGCGCTGCTGCACTGCCTCCTCGGCGCGTGCGCTCGCATCGAGACCCTGTACCCAGATCAGGCGACCGGACAGGGCGAGCACCGCGACCATGATCAGGCACACCAGCAGGCGGTGCCGGGTGGAGGGCTCGCCCAGACGAGCCTGCGGGAGCCGAGCTCGCGCGGTGCCACCGGATCGGGGACGACGGGAGCCCGCTGCGGAGCGGGGGGTGTTCTTCCTGCCGTTCCTGCGCGGTGACGTCATCCTCAGGCCCCTTCGTTGCCCATGCCGTGGTAGGCGTCGGGCTCGTCGTAGATCTGAGCCGGCGGCACGGCGACCTCTGCGGGTACCGCTGCGAGCTCAGGGTTGGCCTCAGTCTGCGCCGTCGGAGACGTCTCTCCGATGATCTGGCCCGTGTCGAGGTCGATATATGCCGGATCCGACACCGGGACCATGCCGATCTCGCGCGCCTGACGCTCGAGCTCCTGGGGCGTGCCGAGGCGTTCATTGGTCTCCGCGAGCGCCTGGCTCTCCTCGTTGAGTCGCTGGGACTGGCCCTGCAGGCGGTTGATCTCGTAGCTCGCGTCCGACATCTGGATGTTGAGGTAGAGCAGCGCTGCGAGGGTCGCTGCGACGATGAGCGTGCAGAGCATCGTGAACGGCATCGAGCTGCCGGCAGCCTTCGGGGTCGCGACCACCGTGAGGCGCGGGCGCGGGGCGGAGGCCGGCTTCGCTCCGCGGACCGGGCGGATCGCGGGCGCATGAACGGCTGTGGTGCTTGCCATCTCAGTGTGCTCTCTCAGCGGGTCGGGTACGGGTCAGTGCGCGGAGGCGGACGGAGGCGGCACGGGAGTTGCTGCCGCGCTCGGTGTCATCAGCCTGGAGTGCGCCGCGCACGATCGGGACGAAGGACGGCTTGTGCTCCTCGAGCTCCACCGGCAGTCCGGGAGGGGCCGAGGATCGGGTGCGTCGCGCGAAGGCCGTTTTGACCAGACGGTCCTCGCCGGAGTGATAGGACTCCACGACGATGCGGCCGCCGACGTGGAGGCAGTCGAGCGCCGACTCGATGGCGGAGGCGAGGATCTCGAGCTCCTCGTTGACCGCGATCCGCAATGCCTGGAAGGTGCGCTTGGCGGGATGGCCGCCGCTGGCCTTCGAGGAGCCGGGGATCGCCCGGTCCAGCAGCTCGACGAGTTCGCCGCTCCGGGTCAGCGGAGCGATCTGTCGCTGCTCGACGATGCGACGGGCGATCCGCTTGGCGAAGCGCTCGTCGCCGAGGTCGTGGAGGATGCGGGAGATCTCGGCCTCGGGCAGATCGCGCAGCAGATCCGCGGCCGTCGGTCCCTCAGAGGCCGTGTCCATCCGCATGTCCAGCGGGGCATCGACCGAGTAGGAGAAGCCGCGGTCGGTGGTGTCGATCTGAAAGCTCGACAGGCCCAGATCCATCATCACGCCATGCGCGCCGGGGAGGCCCAGCTCCTCGAGCACCCCGGGGATCTCGTCATAGGTGGCGTGGACGAGCGTGGCCCGGTCCCCGACCCCCTCACGGTCCAGCCGGCGCCGTGCGAGCTCGAGAGCCTCGGGGTCGCGATCGATGCCGACGAGTCGTGCGTGGGGAGCAGCGTGGAGGACGGCGGTGGCGTGGCCGGCCATGCCGAGCGTGGCATCGACGTACACCGAGCCGGGCTCCTGGAGAGCCGGGGTGAGGAGCTCGACCGAGGTGGCCAGCAGGACGGGGACGTGCCGTTCTTCTGCCGGCAGGTCGCGCTGTGTCTCGTCCATGTCACCTCTCCCCTGGGTCCTGTACGTGCTGTTCGTGAAGAGCGGACCCCTGCGGGTCCTCCCTGTCTGTCTTTCCTGCCTGCCTGTCGACCCGCATCCTGCTCGCGGTGCCGTCCTGCCAGATTCCTCGTCGTTCCCGACCCGCCACCGGGGAAGTTGCGTCGGGGCGGGAACGACGAGAGGTCTCACAGGACGGAGAACCCTCGGGTCGAGCTCAGAACAGGCCGGGGATCACCTCTTCGGAGGTCTCCGCGAAGCCCTGCTCCTTCTGTTCGAGATAGGCGTCCCAGGCCGGGAGCGACCAGATCTCGAGGCGGTCGAGCGCGCCGATGACGGCGCATTCCCGGTCCAGATCCGCATAGGTGCGCAGATGGCCCGGGATGGTGATGCGGCCCTGCTTGTCCGGGATGACGTCCTCCGCGCCGGACAGCAGCACTCGCAGGTAGTCGCGGGTGCGCTGATCGGTGGTGGGGACCCGACGGGCCTCCTCGAGCTTCTGGCGGAACTCCATGAGCGGGTACACGGCGATGCAGTGCTCCTGTCCACGAGTCATGACCAGCCCCGAAGCGAGCTCGTCCCGGAACTTCGCCGGAAAGATCAGGCGTCCTTTCTCGTCCAGCTTGGGCGTGAAGGTGCCGAGGAACATCAGCGCCCTCCTTCACTCACCGAGCCTCACGATCCAGAACCCATCTCCTTCCAACACGCTCCACTTTACCCCACTACCCCCCACCAGATGCCACATATGCGGGAGATCTCCTCCCCTTCTCCACGAACGCCGCAGGTCACAGCCGTGGGGCGAGGTGGGGGGAATTTCCCGTGCGGCGCGTCTCAGGCGGTCTTCTCGGGGTGCAGTCGCCAAGACTGCGAGCACTCTCAGCAGAGAACTGGCAGGTCAGAGAGCCACGACCGGCCAAGGGGCGTGGTCGTGGGGGCCTGTGGAGGGAGAGGGAGGTGCGCGGTGGAGCGATGTGGGGAATGGGGCGGAGATCATCGTCAGGCGCAGCCCGACCGGCAGGTACGACCAGCCTCAGCGGCGAGACTGGAGGACGCCTCGGCACCGCCGGTGCCGGTGCCGGCAGGACTTCACCCGGCTCCGGACATGACGATGCCCCGGCTCATGAGAGCCGGGGCATCGGAGTCTTTGGGCACATCTGTGGGCACAGCAGTGCCGTGCCGTGGTGGGGAGAGGTCAGAGGCGGGGGTCGTCCCCCGCGCGCTTCTCCCAGCGCTCCTCCAGCTTGCGCATGAAGGTGCCGTCGCCACCGGAGGTGGTCGGGCCGGAGCCTCCACCCCCACCGCCGGGCGAGTCGTTGCCCTCGGAGGAGCCACCGGGAGCGGTGACCGCGTAGACCGCGCCGGTCAGCATGCCGATGAAGGCGATCACGCCGAGCCAGACAGCTGGCAGGCTGACGGCGAGCACCAGCACTCCCAGGCCTACGACGACAGCTCCCAACCCGATGAGGATCCGACGCCCGCTGCGGCGCGGCGGCGGCTTTGGCGCGAAAGCTCGCGCGAGACGCGGATCGTCGGCGAAAAGCTGACGCTCCATCTCGTCGAGCATCTTCTGCTCGTGTTCAGACAGCGGCATGATCCCGCTCCTTGTCCCGTCCTCTCGCGCCGGTCGGCGCACCGTTCACCGTGTGAGAAGGCATTGCCCTCATCGGCGGTCTCCCCAGTTTAGAGCGTGTTCCTGGGTTATGGGAACTTTCCCTCCGTTAGGTCTCAGAACAGACCATCACTGGGCTCTCCCGAGCCGTGCGGAGCGCCCTTCTCCGGCGCCGCGCCCTCAGCTCCTGACGCGGTGCGCTGCGACCCGCCCTCCGCGGGACCGAGGGTCGAGCCGCGGCTGAGGCTGTGGGCGCCGAAGCGCTCCATCGCCTGGTCCATCGCAGCTTCGAGGTCGTGCCATCCGGCGGACCGTGCCGACAGCTCCGCCTGCATCGGGACCCCGGCAGCCGGCTCGAGGTGGGTCGCCCGCACCCCCGCCAGGCGGACCCGCGGCAGAGCATCGCGTTCACGGTCCCACAGGGTGACCACCTGTTCGCGCAGCCGTTCCCCGCTCGCCGTCGGCAGATCGAAGGTCGAGGAGCGTGTGATCGTGGTGCCGTCGGGGGCGCGGAGCTTCAGCACCACCGTGCGGGCGACGAATCCTCCGCGACGCAGTTGCCGCGCGACGTCGTCCGCCATCTGGGTGATGCGCCTGCGCACCTCCTGCGCGTCGGTGAGGTCCGCGTCCCAGGTGCGCTCCGTGCCCAGTGAGCGGTCCCGCGTCCGATGGCCGAGCCCCGTGCGGTCGCTGCCATCAGCCAGGGCCGCGACCTCCCGTGCGCGTGGCCCTAACGCTCGCGTGAGAGTGGTGGACGGGATATCTCGGAGCTGACCCACGGTGCGCACCCCGATCCGCTCGAGCGCGGACTGCGCCTTGGGGCCGATCCCGGAGATCACCGACACCGGAAGCGGGGCGAGAAAGGCTGCGGTGTCATCCGCAGGGACGATGAGCATGCCGTCGGGCTTCGCCTGGGCCGAGGCGATCTTCGCCACCGCTCGGGAGACCGAGCCACCCACCGAGCTGGGCAAACCGAGCTCGTCACGGATCCTCCGCCGCAACAGGTCCGCGATCTGCTCCGGCTCCCCGAAGAGGCGGCGCGCTCCGCGCACATCCAGGAACGCCTCGTCGACGCTGATCTGCTCGACATCCGCGACGACGTTGCCCAGCAGCGCCATCACCTCGGAGGAGATCTCGCGGTACACGTCGATGCGGGGAGGGACGATGACGAGGTCCGGGGCCAGGCGCCGCGCCGAGGCCATCGGCATCGCCGAACGGATCCCCCGGGTGCGTGCGGGATAGCTGGCTGCAGCCACCACGCCTCGGGCCCCGGCGCCGCCGACCACGACGGGCAGGCCCCGCAGGCTCGGGTCGTCCCGCACTTCGACGGAGGCGAAGAAGGCGTCCATGTCCAGGTGCAGGATCCCGGGGATCTCATGTCCGGGATCCTCGTCCGCGCGCAGGTTCATCAGCAC
Source organism: Brachybacterium sp. (assembly GCF_052095815.1). Taxonomy (NCBI): domain Bacteria; kingdom Bacillati; phylum Actinomycetota; class Actinomycetes; order Micrococcales; family Dermabacteraceae; genus Brachybacterium; species Brachybacterium sp. Next base: position 41,641 of record NZ_JBQDLF010000005.1, read on the forward strand.
CTCCCTCGAGCTCGCACTGTACCGGGGCTGGAGACGACCGCTCGGTCCCTCAGCCCGCAGCCGTGAGATCTGTGATGTGCGCGGGAAGATCCTCGAGCAGTCGCTGGGAGATCTGCGTCAGGTGGCAGGCGGTCTCCTCGAGGTGCCGCTCCAGCAGGTCCGGGTCCGGCTGAGCGGAAGGATCCCGATCCAGCCGTGTTCGCTCCGAGACCAGCGGGGCCAGGCGCTCAGCACGCTCGATGTCCTCCCCGCCGAGCCGCGCGAGCGCGGTCCACACGTTCAGCGGCAGAGGCCGGCGGCGCTCCCGATTGGCTCGCGCCACGAGCACCCCGGCGCCGCGCAGCGCAGCGCGATGGGCGAGCTCGAAGGCCTCTCGCGGATCCTCCTGGACCGCCGCCCGAGCCTGCTGCAGCAGGTCCCGTGCACGTTCGAGATCCGCCTGGTCCTGGTCGAGCCGGGCCAGGCGCAGTCGCAGCGAGGGTGCACTGACGGAGAGGACTGCGGCTCCTCGGCGGCGGGATGTCGTCGGTGTCATCGGGCTCCTCCTCCTGGTGCACGGCGGACGGCGCTTCCTGCATCGCCCTGGTACCGAGAACGCTAGAGGCGGGGTGTGACATTCGACGCCGCGCCGGGGCTGCTGTGGACCACCGGCCACTGGGGAGGAACGGTCGACGATCTCCTAGAGTGGGGCGATGTCCCGACGTGACCGCTCGCGCCGCGCTGCCTTCGAGCAGCTCGGACCGCTCGATGCCCTGATCCCCATCTCCACCGGGAGCGCCCGGTTGACCCTCGAGAACGATGGATCGGTCCTGCTGGATGTCAACGGGGTCCCCTCCTCGCACCTCCACCCGGACCCCGAGCACCTGGTCTTCGAGTACATGCGGTGGATGCTGCTGGTGATCGACCGACATCTCGAGGGCCATGAGAGCGCAGGCACCGGGCCAGCGATCCAGCTCGCGCATCTCGGCGGCGGCGGCTGCTCTCTGCCACGGGCGATCGCCTCCCGGCATCCGCGCTCACGCCAGATCGTGGTGGAGATCGACGAGCTGCTCGCGCAGCACGTGCGGATCTGGTTCGACCTCCCCCGCTCCCCACAGCTTCGAGTGCGCACCGAGGATGCCTTCAGCGCCCTGACCTCCTGGCGCGAGGACCGCTTCGACGTGCTGGTGCGGGATGTGTTCTCCGGCTCGCTCACGCCGCCGGAGCTCATCACGGTCCAGGCCGCAGAGCACGCGGACCGGGTGCTCCGCAATGGCGGCATCTACCTGGCCAACTGCGCCGCCCCGCCCGGGACCGGGCTGATGGCCGACGAGGTCGCCACTCTGTCCGCTGTGTTCCCGCATGTCGGCGTCATCGCCGAGCCGGCGCACCTCTCGGGCAAGCGGCGGGGGAACTGCGTTCTGCTCGCCTCACGTCGGCCGCTTCCTGAGGCCATCGACCGGGATCTGCGCTCCGATGCCGTCTCGGTGCGTCTGGCCCGCTCGACGCAGGTCGACGCCCTCGCCCGGGCCGGACGGGTGCTCGGGGCGGCCTGACGTGGTCTGGGCCGCCTGACGCACGCGGAGCTGCCGGACGTAGGCGCGACTGCCGGACGCGCTCGGAGCTGCGCGACGTACGCGCGACTGCCGGAGGCACTCGGGGCCGATGAGGCGCCCAGGGCCCTGACCTGCCCGCAGGCGTGCGGCCCCGCCCAGATGACAGCGAACCGGGCAGGAGCGCAATGCTCCTGCCCGGTCCGTGAGAGTTTCGCGGGGACGCCGTCGGTCAGACCGGGCGGACCTGCTCGGCCTGCGGGCCCTTGTCTCCCTGAGTGACCTCGAACTCCACGCGCTGACCTTCGTCGAGCGCGCGGTAGCCATCCATGTCGATCTTGCTGTGATGAACGAAGACGTCTGCGCCGCCTCCGTCGATCTCGATGAATCCGAAGCCCTTTTCGGCGTTGAACCACTTGACCGAGCCCTGTGCCATACCTGTCACCTTCTGTGTCGTCCTTCATCGATCGCACGACGCGATCGCGGTGCCGCGTGAAGCCGTCCCCCGCCGAAGCGGGTGGCGCATTGGTGCATGCCGTACTGCTGTGCCGAGGCACCGTCGTCGGACTGTCCTGCTGGACCTGCATCACCGCAACGCCGCCATTCTGTCACGACCGTGGCCCGGTTCACACGGACTGGGGCAAGACGTGATCACGAAGACGTAACGAACTGGGTCACGAGGTGGCATCTGCTACGCGCGGGACGCGGCTCTCAGCCGGGGAACGGCTCGTCCGGGGAATTCCCGTCGTGGTCGGCGAGGAAGCGCTCGAAATGCTCGCCGATCTCCTCCGCGGTCGGGAGATCCATCGTGGTCGCGAGCGGCGACTGGTCGCTCTCGCTCATCGCGTCGTACTGCTCCTCGAGGGCGCTGACGATCTGGCGCACCTCCGAGTTCTGGGCGAGGGTCCCCTGCAGCGCGACCGTGGCCGCATCGGTGAGGTCACCGAGGTGCACCAGCGGAAGATCGAGCTCAGCCGCTTCGCTGACACGGCGCAGCAGCGCCAGCGCGCCAGCCGGGAAATCGGTGCGCGTGAGGTAGTGCGGCACCTGTGCCGCATAGCCCATCGCCGGATGGCCCGCCCGCCCCAGCCGGTGCTCCAGCAGAGCGCTGAACGCGGCCGGGATGATCAGTTCGCCGGGCTCCTCGTCCCCGCTCTCCGGAGCGGTGCCGGGCGCTGGCGTGGGGCGAGTGTTCGGCCGACCCAACAGCGCGGGGTCGTTCGCATGGGCGAACAGACCGATAGGTCGGGTGTGCGGGACCGCCATCGGCACCGCCTGCATGCCCACCACCCGCTCCACATCGAAGAACTCGACCAGATCGATCAACGCCTCCGACAGCCGGCGCCACTGGAGATCCGGCTCCGGGCCGTCGAGGAAGAGGAAGGGACGATCACGTTCGTCATACATCAGCGACAGCGTCAGCTCAGGCAGCTCGACATCCACGTAGGAAGTGCCGTCGAAGGTCGCGCGGGGGCGGGCACCTCGGTAGTCCAGCAGCTCATCAGTGTCGAAGGACACCAGTCGCAGATGGCGCAGCTCGTCACGCAGATAGGTCGCCGCGATGCGGCAGGCATTGCCCGCATCAACCATCCCCGGCAGGGCGTGGACCAGGGTGAGGCCCGATCGCGGAACGGCCTCGAGCACTTCGGTGGCTTCGAAGCGGTAGAGATCTCGGGGGTCGCGCATCGCGGTCTCCTCCCTCGCGGCCGTCTGGATGCTGGTGACCTGATGGCACGCGCACCCAGGCCCGTCCACCATAATGGACCACCGTGCTTCGCCGACCCGGGGTCCGCCCGGTGAAGGCGCGGCGCGAGGACGCAAAGGTGGAGAGGCAGAGCTGTGGACGACGCTGAGGGACAGATCGCCCGGGAGATCGCGCGCGAGCAGGCGTATGCCGACCGGCTCTACACACGACTCGACGAGCTGATGCTCCAGGTCGAGAGCAACCTGGATCAGATCCAGGGATCTCAGCACGCCTCGACCCACCAGAACCGCTCAGAACGGGACTCGTTCATGGCGCTGTACGAGGACCGTCTGGCGCTGCTGCGCTCGGTCGCCCGCAGCGTGGTCTTCGGAAGGTTGGACATGGATGACACCGCCCGCCACTACATCGGCCGCATCGGTCTGTTCACGGCGGAGCGCGAGCAGCTGCTGGTGGACTGGCGCGCCCCGGCTGCGGCCGCGTTCTACCGCGCGACCAGCACCGAGCGGCTTGAGGTGCGGCTGCGCCGTCATCTGATCAATCGTGGTCGCACCGTGATCGGTCTCGAGGACGACGTCCTGGACCAGACCGTCCTGGATGATCCCGACCACGACGTGGTCCTCCAGGGCGAGGGCGCACTGCTGGCCGCGGTCTCCGGCAAGCGCACCGGGCGCATGGGGGACATCGTCGCGACCATCCAGGGCGAGCAGGACCGGATCATCCGCTCCGAGAACCGCGGGGTGATGGTGGTCCAGGGCGGCCCCGGCACCGGCAAGACCGCGGTCGCCCTGCACCGCGCCGCCTACCTGCTCTACACCCATCGTCGCCGCCTGGAGCACACGGGTGTGCTGATCATGGCGCCGACGCCGGGGTTCCTGCGGTACATCGAGCGGGTGCTGCCGAGCCTCGGCGAGTCCGGGGTGGTGATGCTCACCCCCGGCGAGCTGTTCCCCGGGGTGGAGACCTTCCTGCACGATGACGACGAGGTGGCACGTCTCAAGGGCGACAGCGCGATGGCCGAGCTGCTCTCGCGAGCGGTCAAGCAGCGTCAGGTGGTCCCTCAGGAGGACGTCCAGCTGCGCATCGACGGCACCCCCATCACGCTGACCCGAGAGGTGATCCGCGCCGCGCGCAGGGAAGCTCGCGCCACTCACAAGCCGCACAACTCCGCGCGCGCCGTCTTCGTGCGCGCTGCGATGGACCGGCTCGTGGACAAGTACGAGAAATCGCTCCGCAGCCAGGGCCACACCGTGATCCCCGAAGATCGGGCGGACCTGCTCGCAGATCTCCGCAACGACCCCGAGGTCAAGCGTCAGCTGAACCTGGCCTGGCTCCCCTACACCCCGCAGGGATTCCTCCGGATCCTGTTCTCCCGCCCCGAGCGTCTGCGGGCGGTCGCCCCCCACAGCCTCGCAGACCGGGTCGAGCTCCTGGTGCGGCCCAAGGATGCACCCTGGACCGTCGAGGACGTCCCCCTGCTCGACGAGGTCGCGGAGCTCCTCGGAGAGGACTCCGCACCGGCCGAGGCGCGGGCCCGCGACGATGCCGAGCGCCGCAAGGCCGACGTCGACTACGCCCGCAGGGTCATCGAGAACGTCGACACCTCCGGGATGATCCGGGCCGAGGACCTCGCAGACCAGGTCAGTCAGGTCAGAGACGGGCGGACCCTCGCCGAACGCGCCTCCTCGGAGCGCAGCTGGACGTACGGGCATGTCGTGGTCGACGAAGCCCAGGAGCACTCGCCCATGAGCTGGCGCGCGCTCATGAGGCGTGCGCCCACGAAGTCATTCACGGTGGTCGGGGATGTCGCGCAGACTTCCTCCGCCGGCGGCACCGACTCCTGGTCGGCCGCGCTCTCGCCCTATATCCAGGATCGCCTGCAGATCGAGCACCTCACGGTCAACTACCGCACCCCGAGCCGGATCATGGACCGTGCGGTGGCGATGGCCCGCGCGCACAACCTGCCGGTGACAGAGGTGAGCTCGGTGCGCGAGGGAGATCGTGATCCCCGCATCGAGCGCACCGAGGAGTCCTCGCTCACCGCCCGGACCGCTGACGCGGTGGTGACGGTGCACCAGGAGCGACTGGGACGTCTCGCCGTGATCGTGGCCGACGAGCGCATCTCCGCGATCGCCGCCGAGCTCCGCTCCCGCAGTGGGCTGCCGAAGGTGGGCGTGGGATCCGCGGGCGTGGACGACGAGATCGCCGTCATGTCGGCGCAGGACGCCAAAGGGCTCGAGTTCGATGCTGTCGTGCTGGTGGAGCCCGCTGAGCTGATCGACGCCCACGGGGCCGGGGATCTCTACGTGGCGATGAGCCGATCCACCCAGCATCTCGGAGTGGTCCATGCGCGCGCACTTCCTGCCGGCATGGCCGGCTGAGGACCACCCCGTCCGCTCACCCGCTGACCGTCCAGCAGACGAGGATCGGCGGCCGTGGCTTCCCCTCCACGACCGCCGATCAGGTGTGCGCTGCAAGAGCGCACGAGGGATATCTTAAGCACAGGAACAGGTGCTCAAGCGCCAGATCCACAAAATCTACGAAACCCGCACGATCCGGCGGCGGATGCATCCCTGCGATCCCGCTCAGCTCGGCTCAGACGGAGGTCTCCTCGACACCCGCCCCATGCAGGCCCTCGGCACGCAGACGTGCGATGGCGGCCTCGAAATCCTCGAGCGAGTCGAACGCCTGGTACACGCTCGCGAAGCGCAGATAGGCCACGACATCCAGTTCCTGGAGGGGCTGCAGGATCGACAGGCCGACCTGATGGGCATCGATCTCCGCGAGCCCGCTCGAGCGAATGTTCTCCTCGACCCGCTGGGCGAGCATGGCCAGCTGGCCGTCGCTGACCGGACGCCCCTGGCATGCCTTCCGTACTCCGGAGATCACCTTCGCCCGGCTGAACGGTTCGCTGACCCCGGAGCGCTTGAGAACCGACAGCGACGCGGTCTCCGAGGTGGAGAAGCGCCGCGAGCAGTTGGGGCACTGGCGGCGCCGACGGATCGTCGCACCGTCATCGGACGTGCGCGAGTCGACGACACGCGAATCGGAGTGGCGACAGAACGGACAGTGCATCCACTCAGGGTACCGGCATCGGATCCGCTCAGCGGATCGCATCCCCTGAGACGGGCAGCTCGATCTGCTGGCCCGCGGTCACACGGCCGGTGGGCAGGTGGTTGAGGGTACGCACCTCAGCGACGAACTCCTGCTCGCTCATGGCCTCCGGAGCGAACTCCTCGGCATAGCCCCAGAGGGTGTCTCCCGCCTCGACCGTGATGGTGACGGGCTGCTGGGAGTCGGTCCCTGCCAGCGCCGCAGGAAGATCCACCGTCAGCAGCACGGCGGCAGCCACGAGCAGTCCCAGCAGGAAGGCGAGGCCAGCGAGGAGGAAGCGTCCCCGACGGGTGGGGACGAGTCGAACGCGTGCTCGATCTGCACCCTCGACGCGCTGCTCGCGCTGCGCCGGAAGAGAGAGGACCGTGGCGGTTCCAGTATTCATATCCGAACTCCTGTTCGATCGAATGTATGTGCGACTGTAGCCCGACGTTCCGGCGACACGCAAGGGAAACATCGAACACATGTTTGGCTTCTGCCTCACGCCGCCCTACGCTGGGTCACACCACATACGGAACCGCGAGGGTCCGACAGACGACGCCAGGAGGCCTCACGATGACGCCGAGCACCCCCAAGCCGATCCGGTCCCGCGGCGAGGCTCCCGCCGATGAGCGCACCGAGGGGCTCAGCCGGCGGCAGAGGCTGATCCTGGAGACGATCAACGCGGCGGTCGCCTCACACGGCTATCCGCCCACCATGCGCGAGATCGGCGATGCCGTGGGGCTGACCTCCTCCTCGTCGGTGGCCCATCAGCTGCAGTCGCTCGAACGCAAGGGCTTCCTGCGCCGCGATCCCAAGCGCCCGCGGGCGATGGAGGTCGTGATGCCAGAGGCGGATGACGCCCCCGCGCCCCTGCCGGTGACCGAGCTCAGCCCGAACTCCGTGACGGTGCCACTGCTGGGGAGGATCGCCGCCGGTGTACCGATCACCGCCGAGGAGCAGATCGAGGATGTCTTCACCCTTCCCCAGCGTCTGGTGGGCGACGGCGACCTCTTCCTGCTCCAGGTGGTCGGGGATTCGATGATCGACGCCGCCATCTGTGACGGCGACTGGGTGGTCGTCCGCTCGCAGAACACCGCGGAGAAGGGCGAGATCGTCGCGGCGATGATCGATGGCGAGGCCACCGTCAAGACGTTCGTGCAGCGCGACGATCACGTCTGGCTGATGCCGCACAACCCGGCCTTCGCACCGATCCTGGGCGACCATGCCGAGATTCTCGGGAAGATCGTGGCGGTGCTGCGCGCGATCTGAGCCCCCGCTCGATCCGGTGCCGGGGCTGCAGCGACGCCCTGCGTCAGCTCTCGGAGAGGCGACGCAGCGCGCTGAGCGCGACCTCCGGGTCCGTGGTCGGCCACAGCGGGGGCATCGACTCCCGCAGATAGCCGCCGTAGCGAGCGGTCGAGAGACGCGGATCCAGCACCGCGACCATCCCGCGGTCCGCCGTGGAGCGGATGAGCCGCCCGGCCCCCTGTGCCAGCAGCAGGGCCGCATGCTGGGCCGAGATCGACATGAAGCCGTTCCCGCCCCGCTGTCCGATCCGCTCCTGGCGGGCTGCGGTGAGCGGATCATCAGGCCGGGGGAAGGGGATCCGGTCGATGGTGACCAGGCGCAGCGAACGTCCGGACACATCCACGCCCTGCCACAGGGTGAGGGTTCCGAACAGGCTCGCATCCTCCTCGTCACGGAAGGTGCGCACCAGGTTCGCCATCGAGTCCTCTCCCTGCACCGCGATCGTCAGGTCGAGCCGAGCTCGCACATGCTCGGCGGCGAGCTCAGCTCCCCGCCGCGAGGAGAACAGGCACAGCGCACCGCCCTGAGAAGCCTCGACCAGCTCCGTGAGGTGGTCGAGCATTGCCGTGGAGGGCCCCTCACGCCCCGGCTGCGGAAGATGACGAGCGGTGTAGAGGATCCCCTGCCGGCGATATTCGAACGGGCTGCCCACATCGAGTGCGGCCCAGGCGTTGGCGTCCTCCCGCGGCGGCAGCTCCGCCGGGTCCATCCGCGCGGCGCGAGCCAGCCCGACCTCCCCGGCCGCGGGTTCGAAGCGGCCCCCGAGGGCCAGGGTGGCGGAGGTGAGCACGGCAGTGCGGTCCTCGAGGATCGCACCGCGCATCGCACCCGCGACGCTCAGCGGAGCCACCTGGATGCTCGAGCGCCCGGTGGCCTGGGAATGCGAGATCGAGACCACGTCATCCTCATCGGGAGCGGCGAGCCGTTCGCAGACGTCGATGATCTCCTGGAGGTTGGCGCGAACCGTCTTGCGCGCGCCGGCGGAGGATTCGTCCCCCGCATCCTTCGCGTCCGAGTGGGCGGTGCGGGCCTCGACCCGGAGCTGGGTGACGGCGTCCCCGAGCCGCGCCGGGAGATCACCGATCACGCGCCCGTCGGGAGACAGCTCGAGGGCTTCGCGCAGCTCTTCGGAGGCGTCGTCCAGCGCCGTCCCGGCCACCCCGAGGCCACGCAGGTCCCGCACCGTGCCTCGGAGCATGCCGGGGGTGAGCACATCGGTGACGGCGCTGGTCACCCGGGCGGAGAGATCGTGCGCCTCGTCGAAGACGACCACATCGTGGTCGGGGATGATCCCGTGGTTGTCGAAAGCATCGATCGCGAGCAGGGCATGGTTGGTGACCACGATGTCGACTTCGCGCGCGAGCTCTCGGCTGCGCTCGGCGAAGCAGTCCTCCACCATCGGGCAGCTGCTGCCGATGCACTGATTGCCGGTCACGGAGACCTGGCGCCAGGCGCGGTCCGAGACGGCATCCTGGAGCGAGTCTCGGTCCCCGCTGTCCGTCTCCTCCGACCACTCGCGCAGGCGCCGCACCTGGTCTCCCAGGCGCTCGCTCCCGGTGCGGGCAGGATCGGTGGAGGCCTCGGCGAACAACGCCCCCGGATCCACGTCGACCGGATAGCCGCCGGCGATCTTGTGCTTGCACAGATAGTTGGCCCGCCCCTTGAGCAGCGCATAGGTGGGCGTGCGCGACAGATGCGGGGCCACCGCCTCGACCAGGCGCGGGAGGTCCTTGCGGACGATCTGGGTCTGCAGCGCGATGGTCGCGGTGGAGATCACGACCGGACGCCCGCTGACCAGTGCGTGACGCAGGGCCGGCACCAGATAGGCGAGCGACTTGCCGGTGCCGGTGCCTGCCTGCACCAGCAGATGGCGGCCGCCGGACATCGCCAGATCCACGGACTCCGCCATTGCCTGCTGGCCCGGACGGGGCGCTCCGCCGATCGCTGTCACGGCGGCGTCCATCAAGGTGGACAGGGGGATCTCACCAGCCGCGGGGGACGCGGGATGGTCGGTGGCGGCGGTCATCCGGTCAGGGTATCCGCGTCCGGTCCCGCGCCGTCTCAGGCTCTGCCCGACAGGCCGCTCTGCTGCGGCTCAGGCCACACCCCGGAGCTCGGCGGCGAGTGCCTCCTCCACGCGGGCATGGAGCCTGGTGCCCTCCATCAGGTGCTCCTCGGCGAGAACCTCGCCGGTGGAGTGGACCCGGGAGATGAGATCTCCGCGGGAATAGGGCACCACCAGGTCGATCTCCACGGCAGGACGGGGCAGGCGCTCAGCGATCAGCTCGCGCAGCTCCTCCATGCCCATCCCGGTGCGGGCAGAGACGACGATGCTCGTGCCGACCTGGCTGCGCAGCCGCGCGATGGTCTCCGGCTCCGCGACATCGGCCTTGTTCAGCACCACGATCTCGGGGACGTCGAAGCCCTCCAGCTCACCGAGCACAGCACGCACCGCGGTGATCTGCCCCTCGGGGTCCGGATGCGAGGCGTCGACCACATGCAGCAGCAGGTCCGAGCCTCCGACCTCCTCGAGGGTGGAGCGGAAGGCCTCGATCAGCTGCGTGGGCAGATGCCGCACGAAGCCGACCGTGTCCGCGTAGGTGAACTCGCGACCGTCCGGGGTGGTCGCTCGCCGCACCGTCGGGTCCAGCGTTGCGAACAGCGCGTTCTCGACCAGCACACCTGCGCCGGTGAGGCGGTTCAGCAGGGAGGACTTGCCTGCATTGGTATAGCCGGCGATGGCGACCGCCGGCACTCGGTGGCGCGCGCGATCCGCTCGCTGGGCAGCCCGTCCCGGCGCCATCGCCTTGATCTCGCGGCGCAGCTTGGCCATGCGGTCGCGGATGCGTCGCCGGTCCAGCTCGATCTTCGTCTCACCCGGACCGCGCGAGCCCATGCCCGCTCCGGCACCGCCCACCTGGCCGCCGGCCTGCCGGGACATCGACTCGCCCCAGCCACGCAGTCGCGGCAGCAGGTACTCGAGTTGCGCCAGCTCGACCTGCGCCTTGCCCTCGCGGGACTTGGCATGCTGGGCGAAGATGTCCAGGATCAGGGCGGTGCGGTCGATGACCTTCACCTTGACGATGTCCTCGAGCGCGCGGCGCTGGCCCGGCCCGAGCTCACCGTCAGCGATCACGGTGTCGGCTCCGTTCGCGGCGACCAGGTCGGCGAGCTCTGCGGCCTTGCCCTTGCCCAGGAAGGTCGCCGGGTCGGGGTGTGCACGGCGCTGCAGGACGCCGTCGAGCACCTCGGAGCCGGCGGTCTCGGCGAGCGCCGCCAGTTCCTGCAGGCTGACCTCCGCGTCCTCAGCGTTGCCCGAGGTGTAGAGGCCAGCGAGGACCACCCGCTCGAGGCGCAGCTGGCGGTACTCGACCTCGGTGACGTCCTCGAGCTCGGTGGACAGGCCCGCGACGCGTCGAAGAGCCTGCCGGTCGGCGAGGTCGTACTGCTCACCGTCGGCGTCAGAGCTGAAGGTGACGGAGGAGACCGAGGCGTCCGCGCGCGAGAGGATCCGCTCGGTGAGGGCGTCACGGGGACGGGACGAGGCCGTCGGGGCGGACTCTGCGGGGCCATCCGCGCTGTTCGAGTGCTCCGCGGCCCCGGTCCTCCCCGTGCTGGTCCCGTCGACGTCGGAGTCGGAGTCGGGTTCGGGATGGAAGGCGATGGGCACGGTCGGGGTACTCCTTGGCGTCGGGGAACTGCAGTGATCCCAGAGTCCCACGTCCGCACCCGCCGGTCGAGTGATTTTGCGCAGGGCGGAGCAGGCGTGAGCGTGGGCCATGACGCTTCTGCTCGGCACTCCTCCTCTGCCTCCGTATCCTGCAGGGGTGGACGAGCACTACTTCACCCCCTCCCCTGCGGCCGCAGATCGCCGCTTCCCCTTGCCGGTGCGCCTGGCGGGTCGTGAGCTGGACCTGGTCTCGAGCACCGCGGTCTTCAGCGGGCACGGCCTGGACAAGGCCACCGCAGTGCTGCTGGGCCGACTCGACGAGGTGACCCAGCCGCCTCCTGCCGCGACGATCCTCGACCTCGGCTGCGGCTGGGGCCCGATCGCTTTGACCGCCGCCATGCGACACCCGGACGCGCAGGTGTGGGCGGTCGACGTCAGCGAGCGAGCGCGTGAGCTGACCATCGAGAACGCACGCCGCGCGGGACTGAGCAATGTGCAGGTGATCTCCCCGGACGAGATTCCAGAGGATCTCGCTGTGGATGCGATCTGGTCGAATCCGCCGATCCGCATCGGCAAGCCGGCGCTGCGAACCCTGCTGCTGGAGTGGACAGGCCGGCTGCGTCCCCAGGGCACGGCGGCGCTCGTGGTCGGCAAGAACCTGGGAGCAGATCCGCTGGCGCGCTGGCTCGGCGAGCAGCTGCCGAACCGGACGGTCGCGAAGGTGGCAAGCGCGAAGGGCTTCCGGATCCTGGAGATCGGCCCGACGAACACCTGAGCCCGGCCGCGCCGTTCTTCCGGAGTGTGGCGCGGACCGGTCAGATCAGCGTGTTCCCGTCGGCCACCAGCTGGGCGGGGCCGGTGAGCGTGATCTCGCCGGTCGCGGTCCAGCCCACCTGCAGGCGCCCGCCGGGGACGTCCACGGTCCAGGGCTCCCGGGAATCATCGCCGGCGCGGTGGGCGGCAGCGACTGCTGCCGCGGCGACTCCGGTCCCGCAGGAACGGGTCTCCCCCACTCCGCGCTCGTGGACCCGCATCGCGATATGCCGTGGACCGCGCGCGCTGACCAGCTCGATGTTGGCGCCGCCGGCCGGTTCGGGGTCGAGGGCAGGTCGGTGGCCGAGGTCGAGCTGCTCGAGCACGACGTCGGCAGGGAGGAAGGCGACCGCGTGCGGGTTTCCCATATCGACGTCGGTCACCTCGAGGCGTCGGCCTGCGATCTCGACGGCGCGGTTCCCGGAGCTGATGCGCGAGGTGCCCATGCCCACCTGGACGCTCCAGGGCGCGCCCGGGGTGGTGGGGCGGTGGAGGATCTCCACCGAACGCACCCCGGCGCGGGTGAGGATCGCGAAGCTGTCCTCGCGGACATGCCCGGCGCGCTGCAGATGCGCGGCCAGCACTCGGACTCCGTTGCCGCACATTTCGGCGATCGAGCCGTCGGCGTTGCGGTAGTCCATGAACCACTCGGGGGCATCGGCCGGGATCTCGAGACCGGCGCTGCGGGAGCGGACGGCGCGGATCACGCCGTCGCCACCGATGCCGGCGCGGCGATCGGCGAGCGCGGCGACCGCGGCGGCGTCCAGGTCCAGCGCGCCCTCGGGATCATCCAGCACCACGAAGTCGTTCTCGGTCGCGTGCCCCTTGGTGAAGTCGATGCGCTCGTCCATGCCCCGAGCCTACGACCATGGCCCGTGCCGATGACGCCCCGACCCTACGACTGCGAGCGCTGCGGCGCGATGATGGACGATTCGATCTGCCGCAGCGCATGCTCGACCAGGTCTGCCCCGAGCGCGGCATCGAGCCAATGCACCCGCGGGTCACGACGGAACCAGGTGTCCTGCTTGCGCACCAGACGCCGGGTGCCCGTGATCGTCCCTTCGATCGCGTCGGGGCAGCTCATGGTCCCGGCGAGCACGGCGAGCCCCTGCTCATAGCCGATCGCCCGGCGTGCGGTGAGACCCTGGTCCAGCCCTCGGTCGCACAGCGCGCGGATCTCCTCCATGAGCCCCTGGTCGACCATCCGCTGCACTCGGGCGGCGATCCGGGCATGCAGCAGCGGACGCTCCAGGCGCAGGCCCAGCTGGATGGTGCCGGGGTCGAGGTAGCGGGGCTGCGGGAGGAACGCGGCGAAGGGACGCCCGGTCAGCTCCCCGACCTCGAGCGCCCTGACGATCCGCCGGGTGTCGTGGTGGCCGATCGTGCGCGCCGCCTCCGGGTCCGTTCCGGCCAGCTCGCGGTGCAGGGCCTCGGGCCCCTCCTGGGCCGCACGCTCCTCGAGACGGGAGCGGACCGCTGGGTCCGTGGGCGGGAACTCGATGTCATCGAGGGCGGCGCGCACGTACAGCCCGGAGCCGCCCACCAGGATCGGCACCCTCCCCCGGTCGCGGATCTCTGCGGCAGCCGCGCGCGCATCGCGCTGGTAGGCGGACACGCTCGCCTCCTGGGTGACCTCCAGGACGTCCAGCAGGTGGTGCCGGACCCCGCGGCGCTCCTGCGCGGTGACCTTCGCCGTGCCGATGTCCATCCCCCGGTACAGCTGCAGCGCGTCGGCGTTGATGACCTCGCCGTCCAACTGCTCTGCGAGCGCGATCGCGAGATCGGACTTGCCGGTGGCGGTGGCGCCGACCACCGCGATCAAGGGGCTGCGGGAGGCCGCTGCAGCGGTCCCGGGCTGAGCGGCGTGGGCATCCATGGGAGGCACCCTATCGGCGCCCTGCATCGATGGTCAGCGGGATCACCACCGCGAGGCGGGACCTTCCCACGAGGAGGGAGTAGGGTGATCCGCGATCCGAGACCTCGGATCGCTCTGATCCCTACGTCGAACGCCTGAGGTTGGAAGTGACTGCACCGAACGGGTCCCCTGTTCACATGGACACGGACTCTGCCGAAGGTCTGGCGCCCCTGTCCCTGTCACGGGTCGAGGACAGCCTCACCCGCTATGGCTACGCCTACGTCGAGGATGATGAGCATCCCGATATCGTGCGTGCCCGGTTCGACGACTACAGATTCCAGTTCATGATCTCCGGGGACGAGCACGGCGTGCTGCAGACCCGAGGCCGGTGGAGCCATTCCGTGGATGTCTCCCGCAAAGTGGAGATGATCAAGCTCTGCAACGAGTGGAACATGAACCGGATCTGGCCCAAGGTCTACGTCCGCCGCGAATCGGAGGGCCTGCTCGGCGTCTACGGCGAGCTCGCCGCGGATTTCCGTGCCGGTGCCCTGGATTCTCAGATCGACAACGCGATCAAGTGCGGGCTGAGCACCGTGATCGCGTTCTTCCACAGCCTTGAGGAGCGTCTCGGCCCCGAGCTCGACGAGCTCGACAGCTGACGCGCCGCCGGTTCACTGTGACCAGATGACGATGGCCGGCACCCTGGGGTGCCGGCCATCGTCATCTGGTCACAGTGCTCGATCCGGTCGCGATGCTCGATCTGGTCGCGGTGCTCGCTCTGATCCCTCGCACCGGCCGCAGTGCTCAGGGGCGCCGCAGCCCCGGAATTCCGAGGGTGACCGGGCCATTCGCCGTCGTGCCGCCACCGGTCCCGCAGGAGCCTCCGGCATCGAGCCCCTGCACGCCGGCCTCCCAGGCGTCTCCCGAACGGGTGCGTCGCACGGAGAACCGCTCCGGACCGAGCGCAGCTTGCTCCGCCGTGCCGTCGACCAGCGCGCTGTCCGCGATGAGGTAGAAGGGCGCGGCATGGGTCACGGTCGCCGTGACCAGATCCCCGGGGCGGGGACGCTCCGCGTCCGTGATCCCCTCGGGCAGCGAGAAGTGGACCAGCCGGTGATCGCGGGCCCGGCCTGAGAGCCGCCGGGTCTGTGCATCGCGGCCGCCCTCCCCTTCGGCCACCAGGATCTCGACCGTGCTCCCTCCGAGCTTCTGGTTCTCCTCGTGGGCGAGCCGGTCCTGGAGCGCGGTCAGGCGCTCGAACCGCTCCTGGACGATCTCCTTGGGGATCTGGTCGTCCATGGTCGCCGCAGGGGTGCCGGGGCGGATGGAGTACTGGAAGGTGAAGGCGCTCGAGAAGCGGGAGGCCTCCACGACGTCGAGGGTGCGCTGGAAGTCGTCTTCGGTCTCCCCCGGGAAGCCGACGATGATGTCGGTGGTGATCGCCGCCTCCGGGATACGTCCCCTGACCTTCTCCAGGATGCCGAGGAACTTCTTGCTGCGGTAGGACCGCTTCATCCGGCGCAGCACATCATCGCTGCCGGACTGCAGCGGCATGTGCAGCTGCGGCATCACGTTCGGGGTCTCTGCCATCGCGTCGATCACGTCGTCGGTGAACATCGCCGGGTGCGGGGAGGTGAAGCGCACCCGCTCCAGCCCGTCGATCTCACCGCACGCGCGCAGCAGCTTCGCGAAGGCGCCGCGGTCACCGAACTCGACGCCATAGGAGTTCACGTTCTGCCCCAGCAGGGTGACCTCGATGGCACCGGAGTCGACCACATCGCGCACCTCCGCGAGGATCTCCCCTGGGCGGCGGTCCTTCTCCTTGCCCCGCAGCGAGGGCACGATGCAGAAGGTGCAGGTGTTGTTGCAGCCCACGGAGATCGAGACCCAGGCGGCGTAGGCGGATTCGCGTCGGGTGGGAAGGGTGGAGGGGAACACCTCGAGCGACTCGAGGATCTCCACCTGCGCCTCGGCGTTGTGTCGGGAGCGGTCCAGCAGCACCGGCAGCGAGCCGATGTTGTGGGTGCCGAAGACGACGTCGACCCAAGGCGCCCGCTCGACGATCGTCTGGCGGTCCTTCTGGGCGAGGCAGCCGCCGACGGCGATCTGCATGCCCGGGTTGGCGTCCTTGCCGGGGCGCAGCGCACCGAGGGTGCCGTAGAGCTTCTTGTCCGCGTTCTCGCGGACGGCACAGGTGTTGAACACGATCACATCGACTTCGCCGCGGCGGGCGTCGGCGCTCTCCGGTGCGGCGACGTAGCCGGACTCCTCGAGCATGCCGGTGAGGCGCTCGGAGTCGTGGACGTTCATCTGGCAGCCGAAGGTGCGCACCTGATAGGTGCCTCGCGCGGTCGCAGGACCGTCGAGCGCGGAGGAGTGCAGGTCGAGTGTCGGGGTGTGGGAGCTGAGGGACATAGTGGTGCCAGAGTACGTCTCCCACTCCTCAGTCGGCATCCCCGCGGCACCTCGATGCGGGCAGCGACCTGGAGGTTCGTCGCTGCTGGAGGAAGGTCACAATGCCATGACAGACCCCGACACCGCTGTCGGCTCCTCGGGAGGCGAGGAGGTCGGCGGGCGACGCGGTCCCCCCTCGGGTCGCCAGGCTCAGTCCGCCGGCTCCTGCGCGGCAGCACGGAGCTCTGCGGAGATCACGTGGATCGCGAGGCTGCCCGGGTACCCCTTGCGGGTGAGCAGGGCATCCAGCCGCCGTGAGAGCCGTCGGCGGTGGGCGCCGTCGCGTTCGGTGCGCAGCTGCTCACGGTCCCGATGGCCGATCCTGGACTGCACCAGGTCCCGGCAGCGCTGCTCCTCATCACCGGAGTCCTGGACGGAGGACAGTGCCTCCTCGATAAGCTCGGTCGCGACGCGCTTCTTCTCGAGCTCGCGGCGCAGCGCCTCATCCCCCAGGGCCCGCAATACCCGCCTCTGCTGGACCCACTCGTGGGCGAAAACGGCATCGTCGATCAGGCCGGCCCGGTCGATGCGGGCCATCGCCTCATGGGCGATCGCCCCCGGGACTTCCCGCTGGGTGAGGCGCTCCCGCATTTCGCCAGCTGACCGGCGGCGTGTGGACAGCAGTCGCATCAGGTACCGGCATTCGTGGACCACGGCCCGTTCACGCTCGGCGTGCTCGGGGTCCACGACGGGGCGGGGACGGTCCAGAATCTCCTGGGTGCGTTGGCGCCGCCGGTTGGGGGGCCGCCCCCCCGGGGCGGGGGGGGGGGTTGTGGTCTTGGGGCCACCCGGGGCGCCGCGGGCGCGGGGGGGGCGGGCGCCCCCGCCGCGTGCGTGCTGAGGTGCCATCGATCAGATCGTGGCGGGGACATCCTCGTCGAGGAACTCGTCCTCGCCGAGGGGAGCCTCGGTCGCCGGCGCCTCGGGCTCGGCGGCGTACTTGCCCACTCCGAGGGTGCGGAGGATCTTCTCCTCGATCTCCGCGGCCAGGTCCGGATTGTCCTTGAGGAACTGTCGGGAGTTCTCCTTGCCCTGCCCCAGCTGATCCCCCTCATAGGTGAACCAGGCACCGGACTTGCGGACCAGGCCGTGCTCGACGCCGAGGTCGATCAGGCCGCCTTCGCGGGAGATCCCCTCGCCGTAGAGGATGTCGAACTCGGCCTGCTTGAAGGGCGGAGCCATCTTGTTCTTCACGACCTTGACCCGGGTGCGGTTGCCCACGGCGTCGGTGCCGGTCTTGAGAGTCTCGATGCGGCGGATGTCCATACGCACCGAGGCATAGAACTTCAGCGCCTTGCCACCGGTGGTGGTCTCCGGGCTGCCGAAGAACACGCCGATCTTCTCGCGCAGCTGGTTGATGAAGATCGCGGTGGTGCCCGAGGCGGAGAGCGCACCGGTGAGCTTGCGCAGCGCCTGCGACATCAGGCGAGCCTGCAGGCCGACGTGCGAGTCGCCCATCTCGCCTTCGATCTCTGCCTTGGGCACCAGTGCGGCGACCGAGTCGATGACGACGATGTCCAGTGCGCCGGAGCGGATCAGCATGTCGGTGATCTCCAGGGCCTGCTCACCGGTGTCCGGCTGGGAGACCAGCAGTGCGTCGGTGTCGACGCCGAGCTTCTTCGCGTACTCCGGATCCATCGCATGCTCGGCATCGATGAAAGCCGCGATGCCGCCGTTGCGCTGCGCGTTGGCCACGGCGTGGAGGGCGAGCGTGGTCTTGCCGGAGGACTCCGGGCCGTAGATCTCCACGATGCGCCCGCGGGGCAGACCGCCGATACCCAATGCTGCGTCCAGCGCCACCGAGCCGGTGGGGATGACCTCGACCGGCGGGCGGGTGTCGTCGCCCAGGCGCATGATCGAGCCCTTGCCGAACTGCCGATCGATCTGCGCGAGTGCGCTGTCGAGCGAGGAGCTGCGGTCCTTTGCGGACGACTTCGTGACCGGGGGCTTGGATGACTTCGGTGCAGCCATGTGCTTGTTCCTTCCTGAGGGCCGGGAGTACCGACGCGGTGACCAGTGCGGCCACACTAGGCGCCGACCCCGACATTCGACCGCTGTCCGTGACCCCTGTGGATGGAGGGGCGCTGGGGAGGAGAGGTCGGTGTGTGGAGCGGGTGCTGGGAGGACCGTCGAGGAACAGACTACCGAACAGACGTTCGAACGCGAACCAGATCGCGGCGTGTCGTGCGGTGTGTCGTGAACGGATCTGCTCGAGAGCTCGGGCCTGCTCAGCGCCGCCGCTGCGCGAGCGGGATCTCCCACCGCGCGGAGTCGGGGACGTCCATGGCATCGCACAGGGCTGCCCACACCGAACGCACGGGGACCCCGTGCTCGAGAGCCTGCTCGGCGGTCAGTCCGCCGATCTCCTCGAGCACGAGGTCCTGGGTGTATATGCGTGCGAGTGCCGGCCCGAAGACATGGTCGGCCAGCTCGGTGAACTCGCTGCGTCGCACCTCAGCGAGCGCCGACCAGCGGCTTCGTGCCGTCGACCAGACCCTCGGGGACGGTATCGGGGATCGTCACCTGCTCAGCGATCGCGATCCTCTCGGACACCTCGCGCAGCACGAAGGACAACGGGAGACCGAGCGCATCGGTCACGGAGACCAGCAGCTCGCTGGAGGCCTCCTTCTGGCCGCGCTCGATCTCACTGAGATAGCCCAGTGACACACGGGCGTCGGAGGATACCTGCCGAAGCGTGCGGCCCTGGGTACGGCGCGCGTCGCGCAGCACGTCTCCCAGCTCCTGGCGGAACAGAATCATGGACCTGCCTCCTTTCCTCTGACTGTGGGTGAACTGATGGTGCACCTCGGGAATGCGGTACGTCGATGTCATCACAGAAGGCACAACGCCCGCACCCGAGAAACTGTTCCCCAGAGTGTAGTGGGCCACGCCCGATCATTCCCTGGAGGGTGTGCATGGCGGGACGATGGGGAGGAGCGATCAGCGCTGACTGGCTGAGCTGGGCGGCTGCTGCTCCGCGAGCGCCTCGTCCAGCAGCACGAGTGCGGCATCGACGGTCCGGGACCGGATCTGGGCTCTCCCCCCGCTGAGACGGAGTTCACGGGTCACGGTTCTCGCGCCGCGCTGGGCGAGGCCCAGGAACACCGTGCCCTGGGCGACCCCCCTCTCGTCAGGGCCGGGGCCCGCCACCCCGGTGGTGGACACGGCGATATCGGCGCCGTACAGGCTGAGCGCTCCTTCCGCCATCGCGGTCGCGACCTCTGCAGTCACCGCACCGGTGGCGGAGAGCAGGTCAGGGTCGATCCCGAGCACACGGGTCTTGGCCTCGTAGGAATAGCAGGCCGCTCCCCCGGCGATCGCCGCACTGGCCCCGGGCGCGTCCACCAGGCGGGCCACCAGTCCGCCGGCCGTCAGCGACTCGGCGGTCGCGATCCACCATCCCCGTGCGGAGGCGCGGGCGATGAGGGAGGCAGGATCGACGGGTCGTTCACCCTTGCTGCCGGACCCGGTCCCGTTCCCGTTCCGGCCAGCGGTTCCAGCGCCGCTCCCGGTGTCTCCCCCTTGGACGGCTGCGTCGTGCGACGACGAGCCCGGCGACGTGCTCATGCGTTCCCGGCCAGGGCCTCACGACGCAGCCGCAGGCCGTCCTTGAGGTTGACGACTCCGGACCAGACGGTCAGCACCACGGCCAGGAGCACCAGCGCGAGGCCGATCCAGCGGGCCGGGGTCCACCACAATTCGAAGGGGATCAGGCAGAAGGTGATGGCGATGGTCTGGACCATCGTCTTGGCCTTGCCGGCCATGTTCGCCGGCAGCGCCCCGTACTTGAGGATCGTGAAGCGCATGATCGTGATGCCGAACTCGCGCACCAGGATCAGGATTGTCATCCACCACGGCACGTACTCCCACACCGAGAGCATGATCAGCGCTGCCCCGGTCATCGCCTTGTCTGCGATCGGGTCCATGATCTTGCCGAAGTCGGTGATCAGGTTCCGGCTGCGCGCGAGATAGCCGTCCGCGAAGTCCGTGATCATCGCGAGCACGAACACTCCGGCGACCAGCAATCTGCCGGGCACCGAGTCTGCGTACAGGATCGCGAGCACCACCAGCAGCGGGACCATCGCACACCTCACCATGGTGAGGATGTTGGCGATGTTCCAGAGCGGGACCTCTTCGGTGCGCGGGGTGGTCATCGGGGCTCCTGGCTGTGGGGCGGGGTCCGCATCGGTGATGCGGGCTGAAGGTGGAGGTGGGCGGTCGAGGCTGAACGATCGCTGGTGAGGTGGGCGGACGGCGGGGTGGGTGGACGGCGGGGCGAGTGAACGGAGTGGCTTGCGGGGTCGCTCGCCGGCTCAGCGGCCGGTGAGGCTCCAGACGTCCTCGCTCTGCTCCTCGTCCCCGTCATCGTGATAGTCGATCGCGGGCTCGGAGCCGTCATCGGCCAGCGGATCGTTCGCGTAGCGATCATCCCCGCCGTGACCCTCGGCGACCGGCTCCGGATCCTCCTGTTCGAGGTCGACGGCCTGATCGGCGGCATAGGGCTCATCCTCGCCATCCGCCGGGACGTCCTCGCCGCGGATGCGGGCGATGGCGGTGCCGAGCTCGTCGGGATGGACCAGCACGTCGCGGGCCTTGGATCCCTCGGAGGGGCCCACGATCTCGCGGGACTCGAGCAGATCCATCAGGCGACCAGCCTTCGCGAAGCCCACCCGGAGCTTGCGCTGCAGCATCGAGGTGGAGCCGAACTGGGTGGTGACCACGAGCTCCGCTGCCTGCAGCAGGACGTCGAGATCGTCGCCGATGTCGTCGTCGATCTGCTTCTTGGCCGCGACGACCTGGACGTCCTCGCGATAGTTGGGCTTCATCTGGGTCTTGACGTGGTCGACGACCTTGTGGATCTCGGACTCGTTGACCCAGGCGCCCTGAACACGCATCGGCTTGGCCTTGCCCATCGGGTGGAACAGGGCGTCGCCCTGACCGATCAGCTTCTCGGCGCCGACGGAGTCGAGGATGACCCGGGAGTCCTGCAGCGACGAGGTCGCGAAGGCGAGACGGCTGGGCACATTGGCTTTGATGATGCCGGTGACGACGTCGACCGAGGGGCGCTGGGTGGCCAGGATCAGGTGGATCCCGGCAGCTCGTGCGAGCTGCGTGATGCGCTGGATCGACGCCTCGACGTCGCGCGGGGCGACCATCATCAGGTCCGCGAGCTCGTCGACCACGACCAGCAGGTAGGGGTACGGGGCGAGGCGGCGCTCGCTGCCGGCGGGCAGCTTCACCTCTCCGGCCCGGACGGCCTTGTTGAAGTCGTCGAGGTGCTTGAACCCGAAGGCGGCGAGGTCGTCGTAGCGGGCGTCCATCTCCTTGACGACCCACTCGAGGGCTTCGGCGGCCTTCTTCGGGTTGGTGATGATCGGAGTGATCAGGTGCGGGATGCCCTCGTAGATGGTGAGTTCGACGCGCTTGGGGTCCACCAGCACCATCCGCACCTCCTCCGGCGTGGAACGCATCAGGATGGAGGTGATCATGGAGTTCACGAAGCTGGACTTGCCGGCTCCGGTGGCACCGGCGACGAGCAGGTGGGGCATCTTGGCGAGGTTCGCGACGACGTAGCCGCCCTCGACGTCCTTGCCCACGCCCATCACCAGCGGGTGCTCGTTGCGGCGCGCCACGGAGCTGCGCAGCACGTCGCCCAGCGCGACCGTCTCGCGGTCGGTGTTGGGGATCTCGATGCCGATGGCCTTCTTGCCGGGGATCGGCGAGAGGATCCGCACGTCGGCGCTGGCCACGGCGTAGGAGATGTTCTTGTCCAGGGCCGTGACCTTCTCGACCTTGGTGCCCGGAGCGAGCTCGACCTCGTAGCGGGTCACCGTGGGACCACGGGAGAAGCCGACCACCTCGGCATTGACGTTGAACTGCTCGAAGACCTCGCCGAGTGCGGCGACCACATGGTCGTTGGCCTCGGAGCGGGTCTTGTGGGGCGGACCCTCCAGCAGGAAGGAGGAGTCCGGCAGCGTGTAGACGATGTCTCCGGCGAGCTCCAGCTGTTCGCCGGCGCGGGGAAGGTCGCCCATCGGTGGCGGGACCAGCTCCGCCTTCTCCTCCTGTGCCGGCTTGGTCGGCACAGCCTTGGTCGGGGTGGTCCTGGCGGCGGCGGACTTCGCGGCCGAAGGCAGCGGCGTCGTGGCATCGGGGCCCGCCGCGCCCTTGCCCGGGAAGGTCTTGGCGCGGTGGTTCTCGTCCTCGACCACGTCGTAGACATCCGCGGCGTCGGCGGGGGCGCTGCGGCGCTGGGCGGTGCGGCGGCTCTTCTTCTTCGCCGTCGCCGCCGTCGCGGCGTCCTCGTCCACGCCCTGTTCGAAGGCCTCGTCGCCGACGTAGCCGAAGTTCTCGTGATCGCGCTCGGCCGCTTCGGCCTTCTCCCGACGGCTGCGACGGCGGGGCCTGCCGGTGGTCTGGGCCTCGGTCGCCTGCTCGTGCATCGCGGGGTCCACCCGGCGGGGGCGCAGCCCGAAGGCGACCCGCTCCGCGTCCTCCTCCTCGCTGCGGCCCACGGCGACGTCGTAGACGTCGCGCAGGCGCGAGGGGATCGACTCGACCGGGGTGGCGGTGAGCACGAGGATCCCGAAGGCGATCAGGAGTGAGTGGATGACGACCACCGCGACCGGCGGGAGGAGCGCCTCGAGCGGGGCGGCGGCCAGGAAGCCCAGCACCCCTCCCCCGCGGGCAAGCGCGTCGATTCCGTCCGCCGGAGCGGGCAGCCGTGCCGAGACCGAGGCGATCGCCGAGATCGCGGTGAGCAGGATCGCGATGCCGATCGCGATGCGGGAGTTGGCGCGCACCTGATCCGGGCGTCGGAACATGCGCAGGGACCAGCCGGCGGCCAGCAGCGGGATCACCATCGAGGAGATCCCGAAGGTGCCGGCCACCGCGGTGTGCACGGCACCGAGCACCGGTCCCGTGGACTGCCACCATTCGACGACGGCGACCAGGATCGCGATGAGCAGGAGGAACAGCGCATAGCCGTCACGTCGCTGCTCAGGGGCGACCTCCCATCGCTGCACGCCGATCGAGCGGATCATTCCGCCGACCATGCGAGCGATCGCCAGATAGCCGGAGCGCACAGCGCGCACCGGCAGAGGGAGCGTCGAGGGGTCGTTCGCCCCGGAGCCGGTGGTGCGCGAGGTGCCGGCAGCAGCGGTCCGAGAGGAGCCTTTCGACGCACGTGCGGGGGAAGACGTACGTGTCGCCATGAGCCCGATGCTACATTCCGCGCCACCCCGCACTCGGGAGGCGGGGCCCCCGGCCTCGTCACACGGGCGGTCTCAGAGCCGGCTCGCCCCGGACGGGAGGGTCAGGACTCGATGACGACGGGGACGATCATCGGTCGTCGCCGCAATCGCCGGGAGACATAGCGTCCCACCACCCGACGCATCACCTGCTGCAGCCGATAGGTGTCCCTGCGCTCGGACTGCTCTGCGATCGCGTTCTCCAGCGCCGCGACGATCTCCGGCCGGATCTCCTCGAAGACGCCGTGGTCCTCGGCCATCCCACGGATGTGGATCTCCGGCCCGACGATCAGCGCTCCAGTCTCGGCACTGACCACGGCGAACAGAGAGATGAAGCCCTCACCCCCGAGCGTGCGACGGTCTTGGAGGTCGGCCTCGGAGATCTCGCCGACGCTCGAGCCGTCCACATACACATAGCTGTTCGGCACCGCGCCGACCGTGGCGGCGATGCCGTTCTTCAGATCGATGACATGTCCGTCCTGGGCCAGCACGATCCGCTCGCGCGGGACCCCGGTGAACTCGGCGAGCTTCCCGTTCGCGATGAGATGGCGCACCTCGCCATGGATCGGCATCACGTTGCGGGGCCGCACGATGTTGTAGCAGTACAGCAGCTCCCCGGCGCTGGCGTGCCCTGAGGTGTGGACCGTGGCGGAGCCCTTGTGGATCACCTCGGCGCCGAGCGCCATCAGCCCGTTGATCACCCGGAACACGGAGTTCTCGTTGCCCGGGATGAGGGACGAGGCGAGGATGACGACGTCACCCGGGCCCACGCTCACCTGGTGGTCGCCCTTCGCGATGCGTCCCAGCGCCGCCATCGGCTCGCCCTGGCTGCCGGTGCACATCAGCACGACCTGTTCCTCGGGGAGGCTGCCGATCTGTTTCGCGTCGATGATCGTGTCCGGCGGGACGTGGAGGTAGCCGAGCTCGGCGGCGATGCCCATGTTCCGCACCATCGAACGGCCGACGAAGGCGACTCTGCGGCCATGGCGCGCGGCGGCGTCCAGCACCTGCTGAACACGGTGGACGTGGCTGGAGAAGGACGCGACCACGATCTTCTGCCGGGCGCGGGCGAAGATCGCCTCGAGGGTGGGGCCGATCTCCTGCTCCCCGACGGTGAACCCCGGGACCTCCGCATTGGTGGAGTCCGTCATGAAAAGGTCCACGCCGGCCTCGCCGAGCCGGGCGAAGGCGCGCAGATCGGTGATCCTGCCATCGAGCGGCAGCTGGTCCATCTTGAAGTCGCCTGTGTGGAGCACCGTGCCGGCCGGGGTGGCCACGTGCACCGCGAGGGCGTCGGGGATCGAGTGGTTGACCGCTACGAACTCGCAGTCGAAGGGCCCGAAGTCCAGCTGCTGTCCTTCCGCCACCACGGTGGTGACGGGACGGATCCTGTGCTCCTTCAGCTTCGCCTCGAGGAAGGCGAGCGTGAGCCTGCTGCCCACCAGGGGGATGTCGGGCCGCCGCCGCAGCAGGTAGGGCACCGCCCCGATGTGGTCCTCATGGCCGTGGGTCAGGATGATCGCCTCGACGTCGGCCAGGCGATCGGCGATGAGATCGAAGTCGGGGAGGATCAGGTCGACGCCGGGCTGGGAGTCCTCGGGGAAGAGCACTCCGCAGTCGACGATCAGCAGACGCCCGTCGAACTCGAGGACGGTCATATTGCGGCCGACGTCTCCGAGCCCGCCGAGCGGCGTGATCCGCAGAGTGCCGGGCTCGAGCTCCGGCGGCAGGTCGGGACGCTGGGAGAAGGCAGTGGACATCGGCAGCTCCGCGCTGGTCAGAGGGGTGATTCTGCTCAGAGCAGGCCAGCGGCGTCCAGTGCGTCCGAGAGCATGCGCAGCTGGTCGGTGTCGGCCGGGACGTGCGGGCCGCGCATCGCAGCATGCGGCAGCACGCCCTGCAGGTGGAGTGCGGCCTTCGCGGCCACGGCACCGGGCATGTGGTTCATGATCGCTTCGACCACCGGGACCAGCGCGCGGTGCGCGGCGAGCGCGGCGGGCAGATCGTCCCGATCCACGGCCTCGACCATCTCCCGCTCGAGATCGCCGGCGACCTGGCCGACCACGGACACCATCCCGGCAGCGCCGATGGACATCCAGGGCAGGTTCAGCCCGTCCTCGCCGGAGTAGTAGACGAGGTCCGTCTGCGCCATGACCCGGCTCGCCTGCTGCAGATCAGCCTTGGCGTCCTTCACTGCGAGGATCCGCGGGTTCTCGCCGAGGCGCAGCAGGGTTTCGAAGCTCAGCGGGGTGCCGGTGCGGCCCGGGATGTCATAGAGCATCACCGGCAGGTCCGTGGAATCCGCGATCGCGGTGGTGTGCGCGATGATCCCGGCCTGGCTGGGCTTGGAGTAGTACGGGGTGACGACCAGCAGCCCGTCGATCCCGAGCTTGGCGTGCTCCCGCGCGAGGTCGATCGAGTGGGCGGTGTCGTAGGTGCCGACCCCTGCGACCACGGTGACCTCGGGGCCGACGGCATCCCTCACCGCGCGAGCCAGCTCGAGCTTCTCGACGTCAGTGAGGGTGGGCGCCTCCCCGGTGGTGCCGGAGACCACGATCATGTCGTTGCCGTGCCGGGCCACATGGTCGGCCAGCTTCTGCGCGGACTCCAGGTCCACGCCGTGGCCGTCCTCGGTGAGCGGGGTGACCATCGCGGTCCCCACCGCGCCGAACGGTCGCGCAGAGCGCGTTTCGGTGCTGGTCATGGTCTCCTCCCGAGAATGTTCTGCTGCCCGGAGCCTAGACCAGGCCCGCGGCTGCTCAGTGCTGTGACGCGATGCCGAGGTCGACGAGGATCGCCAGCGGGGTGCGCTGACGGCCCTGGCCGAGCGGGTTGTCCGCGAAGGTCGCCTCGAGGTGCTCGTGCGGCGTCGACACGTCGGAGCCCAGGACGTTGCGTCCGATGTCGTTGGCATCCATCACCACGGTTCCCACGAAGCTCTCGCGCAGCTCGGCGGGGATGTCCGCGCTGCGGATCGCTGCGGAGATCCGTGCGGAGACCGCATCCGGATCCTTCGGCGGCAGCTTGGCGGAGACGTTCGAGGGGAAGGCCGAGTAGGGGGTCGGTCCGTCGATCGCCCGCACGTTCGCGCCGACGACCTCGTAGAACAGACCCTTCCGGCCGATCACCTTGCCCGCGGCACCTGCGGCGGACGCCGCGAGCACCCGGGGCAGTCCGACCTCGCGGATCGCGAGCTCCATCGTGGTGGGGTCGCCCAGGCCGATCCCGGCCGGCGTGCGCGTCACGAAACGGCTGAGCACCTTCGCCGAGCGGCGGGGCTTGACCTCCCAGGTGAACCAGGAGCGGCCCTGCGCGATCGCGATGATCTTCTCGCTGACCACGAAGTACCAGGGTGCCCCGGCGGGCACGACGTCAGCGGGGAGCCCGGCGGCGAAGCTCTCGACACGCTCACGTGCGAGTCCCTCGATGTCGTCGCCGCGAGCCACCAGCTCGGTCTGCAGCGGCAGTCGACGCCAGCTGTGACGGTCTGTCGCGGAGACGAGGTCGAGCTGCTTGTCAGGATTGGCGACGTAGTCGCTCTTCGGAGTCTCGGTCTCCTCGACCTCGTCGAGGTCGACCACCGGGACGGGCGCGGCCGGAGCGGCCTGGGCACCGGTCTGCGCGGAGCCGCCGAGCGCGAGGGTGGCGCCCTCGGCATCGTCGAAGAAGGTGCGCATCCACAGCTCGACGTTCAGCAGGCGCCAGAACATCAGCGTGCCGTGGTTCTCGGGGTGGGCGATGTAGTCGTCGAACAGCGCCAGCACGCTGGGGGCGTCGAAGTAGGGACGCGAGGCGAAGGATGCCGAGGCGAACACGTCTCGAAGCTCCGGCGCGATCGTGCGGAACCACTCCCCCTCGGGGGTGGTGAAGCCGATCTTGTTGCGGCGCTTGGAGATCATGTCGGGGAGGATCCCGTCCATCGACTCGCGCAGGATCCGCTTGTTCCAGCCGTCGTGGATGATCGCGGACTCGTCGAGGGAGAACAGGAACTTCAGCAGCTCCTTGTCCACGAAGGGGACGCGACCCTCGATGCTGAAGCGCATCGTGTTCTTGTCCTCGTAGCGCAGCAGCGACGGCAGGGAGGCCTTGAAGGTGTCCTCGAGCAGTCGCTCCTTGAGGTCGTCCTGGATCGAGGTGACCTTCTCGTGGCTGTGCTCGGCGACGAAGCCGGAGTTCAGCAGCGCCTCGATCGGCACCGAGGTGCGGCCGGAGAACTTGGTGCGGGCGAGCTTGCGGAGGATGTCGCGGGAGCCGACGACCTCGCTCGCAAGCTCCTTGAAGCGCTTCTGGCGGCGCAGCTGGCGCAGGTAGACATAGAAGTACGGGTTGTACCCGGCCATCATCTCGTCGGCGCCCTGGCCGTCCAGCAGCACGGTGACGTGCTTGCTGGCCTCGCGCATCACCGCGTACTGCGCGTACGGGCCGGTGGAGATGATCGGCTCCTCCTGGGTGCGCACGAAGTCGTGCAGGTCCTCGAGGAAGGCCGCAGGCTGGGGCAGGATCTTGTGGGCGGTGATCTGCCCGCGGTTCTCCTCCAGCAGCGCGTCGACATAGCGCTCCTCATCGTTCGAGGAGTTCGGGAAGACCGCCGAGAAGGTGTTCTGCCGGGTGCCGACGGCGCTGTAGCGCTCGTCCTCGGGCTGCTCGCGCAGCTGGCGGGCGATCACGGCGGCGACCGCGGAGGAGTCCAGGCCACCGGAGAGCGAGGTGCCCACGGGCACCTCGGACTGCAGGCGCAGGCGCACCGACTCCTGGAAGCGCTCGCGGTACTCGTCCACTACCTGCTGGTCGTACGGGCGGCTGGGACGCGCGGCGATCTCGCGCAGCTCGTCCTTGAGCCGGGTGAAGGAGGAGGTCGCGGTGCCGTCGGCGCTGATCTCCAGCACCTCACCGGCCATCAGCCGGTTCACGCCCGCGAAGAAGGTCTGGGAGTCGTCGTCCTGGACGCGGAACTTCAGGTAGCGGTAGACCGCGCGGTCATCCGGCGCGGCCTCGAACACGCGGGCTGCCAGGAGCGAGCGGATCTCGGAGCCGAAGACGACTCTGGGGGTGCCAGCATCTGTGCCCGTGCCGGTGGCGGGGTCGACCCAGTAGTAGAGGGGCTTGATGCCGAAGTGGTCGCGAGCGACCGTGACGGTGCCGGTGTGCGCGTCATGGATCGCGAAGGCGAACATGCCGTTGAAGCGGTCGTAGGCGGAAGTGCCCCACTCCGCGTGTGCCTCGAGCAGCACCTCGGTGTCGGAGTCGGTCCGGAAGACGTGGCCGAGGCCCTCGAGCTCGGAGCGCAGGTCGAGGTAGTTGTAGGTCTCACCGTTGTAGATGATCGTGTAGCGGCCATCCGCCGTGGTCATCGGCTGAGCGCCGTGCTCACGGTCGATGATGGCCAGTCGGCGATGGGCCAGCCCGGTCTGGTCGTCGACGAAGAGTCCTTCGCCGTCGGGACCGCGATGGGCCAGCGCGCCGCTCATCCGGCGGGCGATGTCCTCGGTGTCAGCACCGAATCCGTAGGTACCGGCGATTCCGCACATGGGACGAGTCCTTTCGAGGGGGACGGCTGCCGCCCGCAGTCAGGGCGCTCGGCACAGAGAGGGAGGGGCATCAGGGACGCACCCGAGGACTCCAGGCGCGCGGACGGACCGGGTTCGGCCGCCCGAGCTTATCAACGGGTCAAGACCCGCCGAGGCAGGCGCGACGTGAAATTCAGCTGCCGCGGCGTGAGAGGACCAGCTCGGCCCCATCGACCCGGAGCTCGAGGTCGTCCAACGACGTGACCAGCGCATCTGCCAGCGGAGCGAGGTCGCTGGCCGGCGTGGTGCTGGTCACCGCGATGGTGCGGGATCCGGCCGCAGCACCGGAGTGCAGGCCTCCGATCGAGTCCTCGATCACGGTGGTGTCGGCGGGATCGATGCCGAGCCGCTCAGCACCCAGCAGGTAAGGCTCGGGATCCGGCTTGCCCTTGCTGACCTGGTCGGCGGTGACGAGACCCGCGGGGACCGGCAGGCCGGTGCGGGCCCAGCGCGCCTCGAACAGCGGCCTGGTGCAGGAGGTGACGATGGTCCAGGTGGCGCGACCGATCTGTGCCGCGGCCTCATCGAGCTCGCGCAGCAGCCTTTCGGTGCCCGGCAGCACGACGATCTCCGCGACATCGGCGATCTCGAGCTCTTCGATCCGGCGGTGAGCGGCGTCCAGCGCCGCCTCATCGAGCTCCGGCAGCAGCTCGCCGAGGACCTGACGGGCTGGCTTGCCATGCTGCTCCGCGCCGAAGGTGAGATCTGTGCCGAGCTCGCGCAGCAGCTGGTTCCAGGAGCGTTCGACCGACGGGCCCGAATCGATGAGGGTCCCATCCATGTCCAGCAGCAGCGCAGAGGTGCGCATCGGCAGTGCCTGCCCTTCCGAAGGGACAGCATGGGAGGGGACAGAAGAAGACGTCATGCCTCCAGAATCTCATACCGATCACGGGACAGGACGGCAGCATCCGCGCAGGTGACCGTAGAGTGTCGAGCATCATGACCACCGCTTCACCGACCTCGATGAGCCCCGGCCCCGCCATCGCCGAGCGTCTGCGCACCATCCGCCGGACCGGGCTGTCGATCGGGGTGGCCACCGGCCTGTACGGCATCTCCTTCGGAGCCCTGGCCACCGCATCCGGATTGGATGTCTGGCAGGCGATGGTGCTCTCGGCGGTGATGTTCACCGGCGGCAGCCAGTTCGCCTTCATCGGGGTGGTGGGCGGTGGGGGCTCGGCGATCGGGGCGGCGCTGGCCGCCGTGCTGCTCGGGATCCGCAACACCCTGTACGGACTGATCCTGGCTCCGTCCCTGCCCCAGGGCGGCTTCCGAGGCCTCGCCCGGGCGCACCTGACGATCGACGAGTCCGCCGCACTGGCGGCAGGCGGCACCACGACCACGGAGAAGCGGGCCGGGTTCTGGGCCGCAGGTGTGTGGGTGTACGTCTTCTGGAATCTGTTCTCGCTGGTGGGTGCACTGGCCGGACAGCATGTCGCGGATCCGGGGGCGTGGGGGCTGGATGCAGCCGCAGCGGGAGCGTTCATCGCGCTGCTGTGGCCGCGCCTGCGCAGTGGCGAGGCGGTCGCAGTCGCCGTGGCCGCGGCCTTCGTGGCGCTGGTGACCACCCCCGCGCTCCCCTCCGGGCTGCCTGTGCTGGCCGCGGCGCTGGTGGCGGTGGTCGCGGGGCTGCTGCCCTCGCGTCGGCGCCTGGTGCACCACGAGATCGAGGTCGACACCGCGCCGGATGCTGAGCCCGCAGAACACACTGAGCCCGCTGAGCCCGCTGAGCCCGCTGAGCCCGCTGAGGAGCCTGCGAGCGACGAGGAACGATCGGAAGGTGGATCACGATGAGCATGCTGTGGATCGCGGTGATCGCCGCCTCGGTGCTCTCGTTCGCACAGAAATGGGTGGGCTATCAGGCTCCCCCGGACGTGCTCGAGCGCCCGCAGGTCTCCCGGATCACGACGCTGCTGCCGATCGCGCTGCTGGGGGCTCTGGTCGCCACGCAGACCGCGACCAGCGGCAGCGACATCGTGCTCGATGCGCGACTGGCGGGCCTCGGCGCGGCGGTGGTGCTGCTGTGCCTGCGAGCACCGTTCCTGGTGGTCGTGGTCGGGGCTGCGGCGGTCGCGGCCGGTCTGCGGGCGCTCGGCTGGGGCTAGACCTCGATCGCTCGAGCCCCGGCCAGCCGCGGTGCTCACGACCCCAGACAGCGTCGTTGCTCAGCGGTCAGCGGTCAGCGATCAGCGATCAGCGATCAGCGATCAGCGATCAGCGATCAGCGATAGTGCTCTGCGGTCGGCGTCGGTGCTCGTCGATGGCGCGACGGGTGGCCATCCGGGCACCCTTGCGGTCCCGCATCGCGTCATAGGCCAGCGCGAGGCGGAACCAGGCGCGCCAGTCCTGCTCGTCACCGTCCTGGAGCGCGGTGCGGGCGGCCTCGAACTCGGCACGCGGGTCGTCGCCGTCGGCCTCCGCCGGCGGCTCGTAGCTCCGGGCCAGGCGCCCGGCGCCCATCCCGAACAGCATCTCCCGCCAGGTCACCCAGATGGTGAGCAGCAGCAGGATGCCGATGCCGAGGGCCAGGCCGTAGCCCACGGCGCTCCCGGCGCGCACGAAGCCCCAGGCGATCCAGCCCAGACCCCAGGCATAGGCCGCGGTGATCAGCACCAGCACGGCGACGAAGATCTTCTCTCTCATCGGCGGGGCCTGCTCAGCCGAGATCCATGTAGCCGTCCAGGCCCACGGTGAGCCCCGGATGTGCGGCGACCTCGCGCACGCCCAGCAGCACCCCGGGCATGAAGCTGACGCGGTCGAAGGAATCGTGACGCAGCACGAACTGCTCTCCCACCCCACCGAACTGCACTACCTCGTGGGCGACCAGGCCGCGCTGGCGCACGGCGTGCACGTGGATCCCATCGATCACCGCGCCGCGTGCGCCGTCCGGATCCTTCTCGGTGGCATCCGGCACCGCGCCCAGGCCGGCGGCGGCGCGGCCCCGGGCGATCGCGGCCGCAGTGTGACGGGCGGTGCCCGATGGGGCGTCGAGCTTGTTCTCGTGATGCATCTCGATGATCTCGGCGCTGTCGTAGTAGCGCGCGGCGACCTCCGCGAAGCGCATGGCGAGCACGGCACCGATCGCGAAGTTCGGGGCGATCAGCACCCCGACCTCGGAGTGCTCGGCGAGCTGGTCCCGCAGCGCAGCGAGCGACTGCTCGGTCCAGCCAGTGGTGCCGACCACCGCGTGGATGCCGTGGTCCACCAGCCAGCGCACGTTCTCCGCGGTGACCGACGGGACGGTCAGGTCGATCGCGACCTCTGC
Organism: Brachybacterium sp.; assembly: GCF_052095815.1. NCBI lineage: Bacteria > Bacillati > Actinomycetota > Actinomycetes > Micrococcales > Dermabacteraceae > Brachybacterium > Brachybacterium sp. The sequence goes on from NZ_JBQDLF010000005.1 coordinate 74,150, forward strand.
CTTCGCCTCGCTGATCGCTGCGAGGTCATCGCCACGGCCGATGCGCGCCACCAGCTCGAGATCGGAGGCGTCCTCGACGGCCTGACAGGCGGCGGCACCCATCCGGCCGGAGGCTCCCAGCACGGCGACCCGAGTGGGACGCTGCGAGGACGAAGCAGGGGACGGGGAGGCAGTCATGGGGTTCTCTCCTGAGTAAGCGGCGGAACGGGCGGCGAAGGTGGCGACGGGCGACGTAGGACGGAACGGGCGGCGAGGGACGGAACGGTCCGGGCGTTCGAGGACCGGGCTGCGGGGTACGGGGCTGTGCCGGCGCTCAGCTCTCGGGACCGACCTCGACGCGGGTGCTGAAGGAGTCGGAGAACCGGGCGGCGAGGGCACGGACATCCTCCACCCCGACCCGGCCGATCCGCTCGAGCGTCTCGTCGACGCCGGTGTAGCGGCCATGGACCAGCTCAATGGTGCCCAGGCGTCCCATCCTCGAGCTGGTGTCCTCGAGGCCGAGGGCGAAGGACCCGGTGATCTGCCCCTTCGCCCGAGCGAGCTCCTGCTCGTCGATGCCCGCGCTCCCCATCCGGGCCAGCTCCTCCGCGAGCAGCTCGACCACCTGGGTGGTGCGCGAAGGCCGGCAGGCGGCGTACAACCCGAACAGTCCGGCGTCCCGGTACCCGGCGCTGAAGGAGTACACCGAGTACGCGAGTCCGTGACGCTCGCGAACGTTCTGGAACAGGCGGGAGGACATCCCTCCGCCGAGGATCGACATCAGCACCGAGAGCGCATGGCGGTCCTCGCTGAGGGCGGTGAGGCCGTGTCCCCCGAGGTAGATGTGGTTCTGCTCGGTGGGGCGGTGCAGGCGGTGGGGCTGCAGGGCGGAGACATCAGTGAGAATGCCCGGATCGCTCTCGACCGAGTATTCAGGGCGGCTGCGCCACGTCGGCGCCACGCCCTCCTCGAGGTTCCAGCCGCCGCGTCGCAGCCCGGCCTGCAGGAGACCGGCCAGCTCCTCGTGCTCGATGTCGCCGACGGCGGTGACCACCAGGTTGTCCGGCCGGTAGTGCTCACGGAAGTGGGCGCGCACATCCTCGATGCCGAGCGCGGAGACGGTGTCCACGGTCCCGCCGACGGGGCGGCCGAGGGCTGTGTCCGGTCCCAGCACGTCGGCGAGGAACGTCTCGTACCCGACGTCGTTCGGGTCGTCCTCGGCCATCGCGAGCTCCTCGAGAATGACCTCGCGCTCGGTCACGAGCGCATCCTCCTCGAGCGTGCTCGCGGTGATCATGTCGGTGAGGACGTCCACGGCCATCGGCACGTCGGAGGAGCGGACCCGTCCGTAGTAGAGGGTGTGCTCCTTCGCGGTGACCGCGTTGGAGTCTCCGCCCACCTCGTCGAAGGCGGCCGCGATGTCCATCGCGCTGCGCCGACGGGTGCCCTTGAACAGCAGATGCTCGAGCACGTGGGTCGACCCGGCGTGGGCAGGGGTCTCATCACGGGAGCCCACCGGCAGCCACAGACCGATAGTCGCGCTGCGCACGCTCCGATCCGTCTGGGTCAGCAGCCGGACTCCTCCGGGCAGGATGCTGCGCCGCACGCCGGTGGCGGGATCGAGCAGCACATCGGAGGAGGGATCGTCATAAGCGAGGTCAACAGGCATCGATCGATTGTTCCACGCTCGGAGGGGTCGGTGGACCCAGCGGTCCCCCGGCCGCCGCCTCAGCCCTCCTCAGCCTCCTGGCGAGCGGCATCGATGTTCTCCTCGGTGCCGTACAGGGTGGGGGTGGCGAGATACACCGGATGGTCGTCATCCTGCACGGTGTACACGATGTCCAGCCGCAGCTTGTCCTTCACCGGGAGGTCGACCTCAAGGTACTCCTTGAAGGTGACCGAGCCTGACCACACCTTGACCTGGTCGAGGTAGATCTCCACGGTGCGCGAGGCGTCGGGATACTTGTCGGTGTCCGACAGCCCGAGGGTGAACGTGAGCCGGTCGAACTTCCGGCCCAGGTTGTAGGAGCTGCGGTGGACGTCCTCCCAGCTGTTGACCTGGGCTGTGATCGAGTTCGGGTGCACGGGTCCATCCATCGGCACCGGACCGGACTCGGTGGAGACCCCCTCCTCCCCGATGAAGGAGATCTGGGTGAGCGGGATTGAGGACGCCGCGCGCCCCACCTGCAGCGTCACCGAATCTCCGACAGGCTTCCCGGGCTCGGGGGTGGTGGCGATGACGTATCCGTCCTGACCGGGATCCTCGACCTCCACCTCCTCGATGGTGACCTCGACATCCTCCGGAAGGCCCCGCTCGGCCGCCTGGGACGTCTCCCCGATCACATCCGGCATCGTGGGCGCTTCGGTGGTCGGCGAGGCCGATTCCACCGGCTCCTCGGTGTCCTCGTCCTCGGTGGGCAGCTCCTGCGGGGTGCTCTCCGACGCGGCCGACGGCTCCGCCTCGGTGGTGGCCGCGCCTGCTTCCGCTTCTGCGCCGCCGTCGAGCATCCGATAGACGCCGACGCCGCCGATGCCGAGCACCAGCGCCACCAGCACCACGGCGACCAGCGCGGGGAGCACCCAGCGTCGCTTGCGTCGTGGCGGCTGTTCGGCCGCGGCCTGCGGGATGGTCGGCGCGGTGACCGGCGAGCTGTAGCTGGGCGAGCTGTAGCTCGGCGAGCCGTAGCCCGCGGGCCCGTAGCCCGGGGACCCCGGCCCCGGCCCCGGTGAGGCCGCGTAGGCCGCCGGTGCCTGCTGCGCAGAGGGGCCGGACTGCGGGTTCACACGGGTGGCGTCATCGATGACCCCGGTAGGCGGCAGGGCGATCGGGGCTGGGGGCGCACTGACGCGCGGAGCTGCCGGAAGCTGCTCGAGGTGGGGCTGGAGGCTGGTGAGCTCCTCGCTCACCTGCGCCATGGCCGGGCGTCGCGCAGCCTCCTTCAACATCATCCGCATCACCAGGTCCCACAGTGCATCCGGGATCCCCTCGGGGCGGCCCGGCAGCGCCTCCTGGTGCAGGCGGAAGACCTCCATCAGGCTGCCGCGGAACGGGGTGACCCCGCACAGCAGCTCGTAGAGCAGCACGCCGAGGGAGTAGACGTCGGAGCTGGGCTCGAGGTCCCGGGCACGGATCTGCTCCGGCGACATGTAGGCGCCGGTCCCCGCCTGCACGGTGACGGAGTTGTCCTCCCCGTCCTCGCAGATGCGGGCCACCCCGAAGTCGGCGACCTTCGGTGCTGGCGGGCTCTGCATCTCGTCGAGCAGGATGTTCGCGGGCTTGAGATCCCGATGCACGATCCCCTTCGCATGCACCTCTCGCATGCCCTCGGCGATCGCAGCCCCGAGACGAGCCACCTCGGCAGGTCGGAAGGTCCCCAGCTCACGCTTCACGACCGCGAGATCGCGGCCGCGCACGAGATCCATGACGATCGCGAGCGTCTCCCCCTCGACCACCATGTCCCGCACCGCCACGACATGCGGGCTGCGCACCTGGAGCATCACCGAGCGCTCCTGGATGAAGCGGCTGAGGATCTCCGGCTCACCCGCCAGCTGCGCCCGGAGGATCTTGACGGCGACCTCGTCGCCCTCACGGGTCCGGGCCCGGAAGACCTCGCCCATCCCCCCGGATCCCAGGCGCTCACCGAGCGTGTAACGGCTGCCCAGCGGCATATCGGTCATGGAATGGAGTCCTCACACGGGTGGCCCGGCAGTTCGGAAAGTTCGCCGCGGGCCGGCCTGCGCATCGCCGCCGCCATTGGACGACGCCCCCTGAGACATGCACCCGCGAACATCGGCAGTATACCGAGCAACGGGCCGCCGCCTCCCGGTGTCGAAGTGAACTCCACGAGAGCCGGACGCCCTGCCGGAGAGGGAGAAGGAGAGGGAGAGCCTGCCAGGCCGCGCGACCCTGTCGCAGGGAAGAGGGGCGACGCCGTCCCGGAGTAGAGGTGCGGCCCCGCCACAGAAAGAAGGAGGGGAGGCATCCAGTTGGATGCCTCCCCTCCCGGTGCCGTCAGCCGAGGCCGACGGGCGGATCACTCCGCGGTGTTCTCCTCAGCGGCCGGGGCGGAGTCGGTGGACTCCGCCTCGTCCTCGATCACACCGAGGGAGATCTTGCCGCGGGAGTCGATCTCGCGGATCTCCACTTCGATCTTCTGACCGACCTTGGCGACGTCCTCGACGTTGTCGACCCGCTTGCCGCCGTTCAGCTTGCGCAGCTGGGTGACGTGAAGCAGTCCGTCCTTGCCCGGGGTGAGCGAGACGAACGCGCCGAAGTCGACGACGCGCACGACGGTGCCGAGATAGCGCTCGCCGATCTCGGGAACCATCGGGTTGGCGATCGCGTTGACCGCGGAGCGCGCGGCCTCAGCGGAGGGGCCATCGGTGGCGCCGATGTAGACGGTGCCGTCGTCCTCGATGGTGATGTCCGCGCCGGTGTCGTCCTGGATCTGGTTGATCATCGCGCCCTTCGGGCCGATGACCGCGCCGATCTTGTCGACGGGGATGGTGACCGCGAGGACGCGCGGGGCGTACGGGCTCATCTCGTCGGGAGCATCGATCGCCTCGTTCAGGACACCGAGGATCGCCAAGCGAGCCTCATGGGCCTGCGAGAGCGCACCGGTCAGCACGGAGGTCGGAAGACCGTCGAGCTTGGTGTCGAGCTGGATGGCGGTGATGAACTCGCTGGTCCCTGCGACCTTGAAGTCCATGTCGCCGAAGGCGTCCTCTGCACCGAGGATGTCGGTGAGCGCCGCGTAGCGGGTCTCTCCCTCCACGGTGTCCGAGATCAGGCCCATGGCGATGCCGGCGACGGCGGCGCGCAGCGGCACACCGGCGTTCAGCAGCGACAGGGTCGAGGCGCAGACCGAGCCCATAGAGGTGGAGCCGTTGGAGCCGAGAGCCTCGGACACCTGACGGATCGCGTAGGGGAACTCCTCGCGTGTGGGCAGCACCGGCACCAGGGCGCGCTCGGCGAGCATGCCGTGACCGATCTCGCGACGCTTCGGGGAGCCGACGCGGCCGGTCTCGCCGGTGGAGTACGGCGGGAAGTTGTAGTGGTGCACGTAGCGCTTGCGCGTGACCGGCCCGAGGGAGTCGATCTGCTGCTCCATCTTGAGCATGTTCAGCGTGGAGACACCCATGATCTGGGTCTCGCCGCGCTGGAACAGGGCAGAGCCGTGGACCCGCGGGAGGACCTCGACCTCAGCGGAGAGCGCACGGATGTCGCGCAGGCCGCGGCCGTCGATGCGGACGCCGTCGGTGAGGACCTTCTTGCGCACGACCTGCTTGGTCAGCGCACGGTACGCACCGCTGACCTCCTTCTCGCGGCCTTCGAGCTGCTGGCCCTCGCCGGCGAGCTCTGCGACGACCTCATCGAGCAGCTGCTCGGTGCGCTCCTCGCGCTCGGTCTTCGCAGCGATCGACATGATCTCCGCGAGACGCCCGGTGGCAGCGGCCTCGACGATGTCGTAGGCGTCGTCCTGGAAGTCCAGGAAGAGCGGGAACTCGCGCACCGGCTTGGCGGCGGTGGCGGCCAGCTCCTGCTGGGCGATGCAGAGGCTGCGGATGAAGACCTTGGAGGCCTCGATGCCCTCGGCCACGACGGCCTCGGTGGGAGCGATCGCGCCCTGCTCCTTGATGAGCGTCCAGGCGTTGTCGGTGGCCTCGGCCTCGACCATCATGATCGCGACATCGTCCTCGACCATGCGGCCGGCGACGACCATGGAGAACACGGCCTCGTCCAGCTGCGAGAAGGTCGGGAAGGCGACCCACTGGCCGCCGCCCTGGGCGTTCGGCATGAGCGCGATGCGCGCGGCGCCGATCGGACCGTTGAAGGGCAGACCGGAGATCTGGGTGGAGGCAGAGGCGCCGTTGATGCCGACGACGTCATAGGCGTCGTCGGGACCGTTGGACATCACGGTGAGGACGACCTGGACCTCGTTGCGCAGGCCCTTGACGAAAGCCGGACGCAGCGGGCGGTCGGTGAGGCGGCAGGCGAGGATCGCGTCGGTGCCGGGACGGCCTTCACGACGGAAGAACGAGCCGGGGATGCGACCCGCGGCGTACATCCGCTCCTCGACGTCGATGGTGAGCGGGAAGAAGTCGAAGTGATCCTTCGGCTTGTTCGACACGGAGGTCGCCGAGAACACCATGGTGTCGTCGTCGAGGTAGACGGCGACGGCGCCGGCTGCCTGCTGGGCGAGACGGCCGGTCTCGAAACGGATCTCGCGGCGCCCGTAGGAGCCGTTGTCGATGACTGCGGTGGTTGCGGTGATTTCAGGGCCTTCCATGGCCATGTGGATCTCCTCTGGTAGGGGGTTGCCCTGCCGGTGCGGCCTTCGTCAGTCACGCGCGGTGCGCTGGTGGGGCTCCTCAGAGCCGTGCTCCAGCGGTCCGCAGGCCACTGCCGAGGACCGAACCTGGTCGGGGCGGGGTTCTCAGGGTGCCCGCAAGTGCGGGCAGATGAAACCGCCGCCCGCCCTGTGGGCGAGCGGCGGAGATGATCAGCGGCGGATGCCGAGGCGCTGGATCAGCGCACGGTACCGCGTGATGTCAGTGGCCTGCAGGTACTTCAGCAGGCGCTTGCGCTGACCGACCATCAGCATCAGACCACGACGCGTGTGGTGATCGTGCTTGTGGGTCTTCAGGTGCTCGGTCAGGTACTTGATGCGGTGCGTCAGGAGCGCGGCCTGGACCTCGGGCGAACCGGTGTCGCCCTCGCCGGTCGCGTACTCCGTGATGATCGCCTGCTTGGTGGCGGTATCGAAGGCCATATGGTTCTCCTCTGGTCGCTGCGCGGCGCCTTGGGACCGTCTGTCCCAGGCTCTCTGGACGAGCGTCCCCCGGTCGCAGCTGCCCGCAGAACGGGTGGTGCGCAGTGGGGGCGGATCGCTCTCCGCGGCCGAATTCACGGCCCGAGCAGGATATCAGTCGTCGACGGCGGGATGGGGGCGCTCCGCGGCGAGAGTGTGGCGGGTCACCTCGACATCCTTCGCCATCTGCTCGACCAGCGCCTCCGCGGAGTCGAACTTGAGCGTCGGGCGCTGGAAGTCGACGAACTCGAACCGCACGGTGTCCCCGTAGAGATCCAAGTCATGGGCTCCGTGAACGTACGCCTCGACCGCCCGCTGCGGAACACCGTCAGGCTCGAAGGTGGGGTTGGTGCCGATGGAGATCGTGGCGGGGGCTCCGGCGAGCGGCTCGACGCCCAGATGCGAGGGGTCCTGCTCGGTAACGGTGAGATACCCGGCGTAGACGCCATCCGCGGGGATCAGGCCCGCGGGCGCCGGCCCGAGATTGGCCGTGGGGAATCCCAGCTCCCGACCGCGCTGGAATCCGTGGTGGACCACGTCGGTGACGGTGTGCAGCCTGCCCAGCGCGAGGTTCGCGGCCCGCACCTCTCCCTCGAGCAGATCGCGCCTGACCGCCGAGGAGGAGATGCGTCCGCTGCCCGCCCCCTGCGGCCCGAGGTCTTCGACGGTCACGACCTCGAAGCCGTACCGCTCGCCGAGCTCGCGCATGGTGCTGATATCGCCTGCGTTGGCACGTCCGAAGAGCGCGTCCTCTCCCAGGACGACGCATTTCGCTCCCAGCCCCTCGACGAGGAAGCGCCGCACGAAGTCCTCAGGGGAATGCTGCGCGAACGGGAGCGTGAACTCGAGGTCGAGGACCCCGTGCATGCCCGCCAGCAGCAGCAGCCGGTCGCGGTCCTCGTGGCCGGTGAGGAGCGGGGTCTGCGCAGGGTCCCCCATGACATGCCGGGGATGGGGCCAGAAGGTGACGGCGACGGGGGCGAGCGAACGCGCCTCAGCATGCCTGCGGAGCTGGTCCAGCACGAAGCGATGACCGCGATGGACGCCGTCGTAGTTGCCGATCGACACTGCTGTCGCGCCGAGAGCGGCCGGCACCTCCTCGACGGAGTGCCAGATGGGGACGCGGGTCACGGCGCGGTCATGTCCTTCCAGGGCCGGGTGCGCTGTCGCACCCTGGGGCAGGGGGCGCCGGGGATCGGCGCTGCGGCGAAGAACGCCGGTGCACACTGTAGCGCCCGAGCACCGGCCCGCCGCCGAGTGCGCGACCCAGCGCACGAGCCAGCGCACGACAGAGTGCCACCGACACCCATTTTCCGACAGCCATTCCGAAAGCGTCACGAAACTGCCTGTGACTGGCACACAAAGATGCCGAGCTGTGACGAACCTCAGCCTCGCCCCCTCGCGCGCAGAGGCGCACCCTCCGTTACCCTGAGGAACGAGGCGGCGCCGGGGACGGACCCCTGTGCTTTTCCGGGCTCGCGCGCGGAAGCAGTCACGACGGCCGCCGAGATCGGATCTGGATCCATGATGAACGTGACCGAGACGGCCGCGCTGGGCGGCCCGTCCCGACCCACTGGCCGCCAGGGCCGTCGGCGGGTCACCCTCATCCTGGTGGCCATCATCGCCACCCTAGCCGTGGTGCTCACCGGCGGTGCGCTCGCCTACGCCAAGCAGTTCGACGGCCGCGCTCTGCCCGGCACCACGGTGCTCGGCCAGGATGTCGCGGGGAAGACTCCGGAGGAGATCGCCGCACTGGTGACCGAGCGCGGAGAATCCGTCTCCGTCGCAGTGACCGCAGGCGAGCAGCAGCTCGACGTGCCGCTGGCCGATCTCGGGGTGACCGTGGACGCCGCCGCAACGGCCAAGGCCGCCGTCTCCCGCGACGATTCCTTCACCGGCGTGATCTCCTCGACCTGGTCGGGCGAGCACGCCGTGGAGCCCGTCGTCACCGTAGACGGGGCGAAGGTCGAGGAGTTCGCGAACACCCTGGTGCCCGCGGACATGACCACCCCGGTCGATGCCCAGGTGAGCTTCGATGAGGACCAGCAGACCTGGAACGCTGTCCCCGGCCGCAACGGCCAGGGCCTGGATCCTCAGACCCTCGTGGACGCGGTCACCCAGAACGCTCCCGCTCTGAAGGACTTCACCGTCGAGCAGCCGATCGAGGAGATCGCCCCGGCGATCACCACCGAGGAGGCCGAGGAAGTCGTCGGCACGATCGCGACTCTGCTCGAGCAGCCGATGTCGATCACCGGTGCCGATGACAAGGTCCATGAGGTCTCCGCGGAGCGCCGCAACGGCTGGATCTCCGTGGTCCCCGACGAGTCCGGCCAGGCACTGACGATCGCGGTCGACGAAGAGGCTGTGCGTGAGTGGGTCGTCGCCCGCGCCGACAAGGATGCGGTGAAGCCGGAGAACGGCATCGAGCAGATCGACGAGGAAGGCGAGGTCGTCAAGGTCATCTCCGAGAAGAAGGACGGTCTCGAGATCACCAACACCGACGCGGTGGTCGGGGAGCTGGTCACCGCGCTGCGGGGCACCACGCCGCTCGAGGCGGCCTTCGAGACCAAGAAGATCGAGTCCGAGGTCGAGCAGGTCGATGCCCCGAAGCCGGAGAAGGACGAGGAGAAGAAGGACGGCACCGATGACGAGGCCGCCACTCCCGCCAATCCCACCGGCGAGAAGTGGATCGACGTCGACCTCAGCAACAAGACGGTCACCGCCTACGTGGGTGACACCGCGGTGTGGGGACCGCGGTCGATGGTGGACGGCAAGGAAGGCAATGAGACCGTCACCGGCACCTTCGAGATCTACCTGCGCTACGACCGTCAGGACATGACCAACGCCGCCTACTACCCCGAGGGGCACGAGAAGTACTACCTCACGCCTGACGTCCCCTGGGTGCAGTACTTCCACCGCGGGTTCGGCTTCCACGGTGCGCCGTGGCGCTCGTCCTTCGGGTACTCCGGCTCCCACGGCTGCATCAACATGCCGGTCTCGGATGCCAAGTGGCTGTACGACTGGGCGAGCATCGGCACCAAGACCGTGGTCCACTACTGACCCGTCTGCACTGACCCGCCTGCCGCCGCGCGCAGCGAAGAAGGGCCCTTCCCGAGAAGATCGGGAAGGGCCCTTCTTCGTCGCTCTTCGTGTCGCTCAGCAACCTCAGAGCCTCAGCAGCGAGCGTCGTCCGGCACCACCAGGATCGGTCGCCAGCGCTCCTGCTCGCGTTCGAGGATCGCGACCAGGCGCCCGGAGCCGTCGAGCGCTGCGACCGGCCGCTCCTCCCCCGCAGCTGCCGGTGCCCCGGGCTGCCGCCAGAGCGGAGCCGTGGGCACCGTCGTCGTGGTGATCCGCTTCCCGGTGCCGAGTGCGGCGGCCTGCTCCGCGTCGACGGGCAGCGTGCCCAGCACCAGGGACGCGATCTCTCCGAGCCCGAGCAGCGGGAGCGCGACGTCATCGCCCTCGCCTCGCGCCGGCACCCTCACCGCGTCCGTCACGTTGAACGGCCCGACGGCGGTGCGGCGGAGTGCGGTCAGATGCCCGCCGACCTCGAGCGCAGCGCCGAGATCGCGGGCCAGCGCCCGCACATAGGTGCCCGAGGAGCAGTCGATCACAGCGTCCAGGTCGAGGTGCTCCCCCACCGCTCGACGCGCGGTCACCTCGAAGCGGGAGACCCTCACCGGCCGGGCCGCGAGCTGCACATCCTCTCCCGCTCGCGCGCGGGCATAGGCGCGCTTGCCATCGATCTTGATGGCGCTGACGGTGGAGGGCACCTGCGCGATGTCGCCGCGCAGCGGGCCCAGGTACTCCTCGATGAGCGGCTGCGGCAGTGCGGAGGCGTCGAGCTGCTTGCCGAGCAGCTCGCCCTCCCGGTCATCCGTCGTGGTGGCACGGCCCAGCCTCAGCGTCGCCTCATAGGTCTTGCCGAGGCCCACGAGGTAGGTCAGCAGCCGGGTGCCCTGGCCGACGCCGAGCACCAGCAGTCCGGTGGCCATCGGGTCCAGGGTGCCGGCGTGGCCGACCTTCTTGGTGCCCAGCAGCCAGCGCACTCGGGCGACCACGTCGTGGCTGGTCCGCTCCGGCGCCTTGTCGACGACCAGAATCCCTTGCGGGCCGGGGGTCACGCCTGCTCGCGGCTGGTCTCGTCGGCAGTCTCGTCGTCGGTGCCCGGCAGGTCGTCCTGGTCGGCACTGTCGAGATCGTCCGCATCCTCGTCCTCGCGAGGCTTGCGGTAGGGGTCCTCTTCCCCGGCGTAGCTCGCTCCGACCTTGGTCTTCTCGAGCTCGGCATCACGGCCGCGCGCCTCGCTGAGCAGGTCCTCGATGACGCGTGCGTTCTCGGGGATCGCATCGGCGATGAACTCGAGGGTCGGGGTGAGCCGCACGCCGGTCTGGCGACCGACCTCGCGGCGCAGCATGCCAGTGGCGCTGACCAGTGCGGCGGCGGTGCCCTCGCGCTCCTCGTCAGTGCCGAAGACGGTGTAGAAGAGGGTGGCGTGCTGGAGGTCGCCGGTCACGCGCACGTCGGTGATCGTCACGAAGCCGAGGCGCGGGTCCTTGACCCGGTTGTCGAGCATGGTGGCCACGATGACCTTGATGCGATCAGCGAGCTTGAGGGCGCGGGGGTGGTCTGTCATGGGATGTCGTTCTCCTGGTCTGGGGCGAGGGCTGCGAGGTCCTCGAGGTGGGGGCTGTCGTAGGGGGCCGGGCACAGATCCACCCCGTGGACGGCGAGACGCCCCGCGGCCTGCGCAGAGATGCAGGAGGCCGACGGGGCGCACAGCAGGAAGGACACCTCGGACATCGTGGTCTCCTCCCTCGCGGGTCACGGTCGGGCACCGCTTGGGCGCCCGACCGTCCCGGCATCAGATGCGGGGCTTCTCCTGCATCTCATAGGTGGTGATGAGGTCCTCGAGCTGGAGGTCGTTGTACGAGCCCAGGTTGATACCGCACTCATACCCGTCGCGGACCTCGGTGACATCATCCTTGAACCGACGCAGGCCGGCCACTTCGATGTTCTCGGAGATGACCACACCCTTGCGGGTGATGCGAGCCTTCGCACCGCGCTTGATGATGCCGCTGCGCACGATCGAACCGGCGATGTTGCCGAACTTGGAGGAGCGGAAGATCTCGCGGATCTCCGCCGAGCCGAGCTCGACCTCCTCGTACTCCGGCTTGAGCATGCCCTTGAGAGCAGCTTCGACCTCGTCGATGGCGTTGTAGATCACGCTGTAGTACTTGATCTCCACGCCCTCACGATCGGCGTAGTCAGCGTTCAGGCCCTCGGCCCGCACGTTGTAGCCGATGATGACCGCGTTGGAGGCCACCGCGAGGTTGATGTTGTTCATCGTGATCGCGCCGACGCCGCGGTCGATGATGCGCAAGTCCACGCCGTCACCGATCTCGATGCCCAGCAGCGACTCCTCGAGGGCCTCGACGGCACCCGCCGCGTCACCCTTGAGGATGAGGTTGAGGGTCTCGACCTTGCCATCAGCCATGTGCTGGTTGATGTCCTCGAGGCTGATGCGCTTGCGCACCTTCGAGAGCGATGCGGCACGCTTGGCGGCCTCGCGCTTCTCGGCGATCTGGCGGGCGGTGCGCTCGTCCTGGGCGACCAGGAAGGAGTCACCGGCGCCGGGCACCGAGGTCAGGCCGAGCACCTGGACCGGACGGGACGGGCCCGCCTCGGTGACGGTCTCGCCGTTCTCGTCGATCATCGCGCGGACACGGCCGTGGCCGGAACCGCAGACGATCGCGTCGCCGACCCGCAGGGTGCCCTGCTGGACCAGCACCGTGGCGACCGGACCGCGGCCCTTGTCGAGGTTCGCCTCGATGGACACGCCGCGCGCGTCCTTATCGGCGATCGCGGTGAGCTCGAGAGCGGCCTCCGCCGTGAGCAGGACCGCCTCCAGCAGCGCCTCGATGTTGAGGTTCTCGCGGGCGGAGACGTCGACGAACATGGTGTCGCCGCCGTACTCCTCTGCGATCAGGTTGAACTCCGTCAGCTGCTGACGGATCTTCTCCGGGTTGGCCTCGGGCTTGTCGACCTTGTTGACCGCGACCACGATCGGGACGTTCGCCGCCTGGGCGTGGTTGAGCGCCTCGATGGTCTGGGGCATCACGCCGTCATCCGCAGCGACCACCAGGATCGCGATGTCGGTGACGTCCGCGCCACGGGCACGCATGGCGGTGAACGCCTCGTGGCCCGGGGTGTCGATGAACGTGATGGCGCGCTCTGCGCCGTCGTGCTCGACCTCCACCTGGTAGGCACCGATGTGCTGGGTGATGCCGCCGGCCTCGCCCGCGCCGACCGTCGCCTTGCGGATCGTGTCGAGCAGGCGGGTCTTGCCGTGGTCGACGTGACCCATGACGGTGACCACCGGCGGACGCGGGAGGCGATCCTCGGAGTCCTCGCCAGCGAGCTCGGCATCGAGGTCGATGTCGAACTGTCCGAGCAGCTCGCGCTCCTCGTCCTCCGGGGAGACGATCTCGATCTTGTACCCCAGCTCGGTGCCGAGCAGGTCGAAGGTCTCCTCGTCGAGGGACTGGGTGGCGGTGGCCATCTCGCCCATCGCGAAGAGCACCGTGATCAGCGATGCGGGATTGACGTCGATGAGGTCGGCGAAGTCGGAGAGCGAGGCACCGCGACGCAGGCGGATCGGCGTGCTGCCATCACCGCGCGGGATCGAGACGCCGCCCGGTGCGGGCGCCGACATCTGCTCGAATTCTGCGCGCTTCGCACGCTTCGACTTGCGGGAGCGGGCAGGCTTGCCGCCGCGTCCGAAGGCACCCTGGGTGCTGCCGCGACCTCCGCGACCGCGAGGACCGCCGCCGGGACGTGCGGGACCGCCACCGGCAGGAGCGCCGCCGGGACCGGGACGGCCACCACGGCCGCGGCCGGGGGCGCCGCCCTGGTTGGCATCGGCGAGACCGCCGGAGGAGTGCTGACGCATGATCCCCGGGGTGGGCATCCCGGGACGGCTCGCCGGACGCGGTGCGCCAGCGGTACGGGGAGCGCCTCCCTCACGCGGCGGACGTGCACCGGCCTGGCCTGCCTGGTCCGCGCCGGGGCGCGGCGGGCGCTGGCCCGGGCGGGGCATGCCCTGCGAGCTGGCGAAGGGATTGTTCCCGGGACGGGGCGCGCCGGGACGGCCGCCTCCCTCACGGGGCGGACGAGCGCCGCCGGGGCTCGGCTTGCGAGCACCCGGACGCGGCATGCCCTGCGAGCTGGCGAAGGGATTGTTGCCGGGACGTCCGTTGCCGGGACGAGGAGCGGGACGCTCTCCACCGGGCTTGGGAGCGGCAGCAGCGGGCTTCGCAGCACCGGGCTTGGGGGCGTCCGCAGCCGGCGTCGGAGCCTGCTCTTCTGCGGCAGGGGTCTCCGGAGCGGGCTGCGCAGCAGGGGCCTCGGCAACCGGCGTCGGCGCAGCTGCCTCTGCCGGCGCGGCAGGTGCAGAAGGTGCCGGCGCGGGCTCAGGCTCGGCAGGCTTCTGCGGAGCGGGCTTGGCGCCGGGCTTGGGTGCAGCACCGGGCTTGGGAGCGCCGGAGGGCTTGGGGGATGCACCGGAGTCGCTCTTCGTCGCGGAGGCGTCTGCCCCGTTCTGGACGGGGAGCTCCTCACGCAGACGGCGTGCTACCGGCGCTTCGATGGTGGAGGAGGCGGAACGAACGAATTCGCCCATGTCCTGCAGCTTCTGCAGAACGACCTTGCTCGGGTGTCCGAGCTCTTTAGCGAGCTCGTGGACGCGGACCTTAGCCACATTTCTCCTGTCTCGGTCCGGCCGACAAGAGGGCGCGGACCATTAATTCCTGAGGGTGCTCATTTGCGAGTACTCATCGGATGTCCATGGTTCTTCTACCTGTTCCACGTGCGGTTGGGATCGAAGGTCTCGAGGTCCCGGGCTAGGTGCCCGGTGTCGACAGCGCCGCGGAAGGACCGGGCGAAGCCGCCTCGCCGCAGGGCGAGGTCGAGACATGCTGCATCGGGGTGGAGCCACGACCCGCGGCCCGAAGCCGATCCGGGAGGATCGACGCGGACGCGTGGGGTGACGCCGTCGGGAGAGGACTCCCGGACCAGACGCACCAGCTGCTCGCGCGGGGCCACCTGACGGCAGCCGACACACGTGCGCTCGGGGACGTGAGCGGCAGAGCGACTGATCACTCCACCTCCTGAGTTCCGAGCACGTCCGCTCGGGCGGATGCTCGATCGTCGGACGATCTGCGGCACCACTCGGCGAACAGCCTCCCCAGTGTAGCGGAACAGGTCCGACTCATCGTCAGTGGGGAGGCGTGGGACACACCTCAGGCCGCAGGCGGCGGTTCGGGCGCGTTCTCCGGGCGGATGTCGATCTTCCAGCCGGTGAGCTTCGCGGCCAGGCGGGCGTTCTGCCCATCCTTGCCGATCGCGAGGGAGAGCTGCGTCTCGGGGACCACCGCACGGGCGGCCCGGCCCACCTCATCGATCACGGTCACGCTGGTGACCCGCGCCGGCGAGAGCGCGTTGGCGACATAGCGGGCGGGGTCCTCGTTGAAGTCGACGATGTCGATCTTCTCGCCGCCGAGCTCGTTCATCACCGCGCGTACGCGAGCGCCCATCGGGCCGATGCAGGCGCCCTTGGCGTTGATGTCCGGTGCCGTCGCATAGACCGCCATCTTGGTGCGGTGCCCGGCCTCGCGGGCCAGGCCGGCGATCTCGACCGAGCCGTCGGCGACCTCCGGGACCTCGAGCGCGAACAGCCGCCGCACCAGGTTCGGATGGGAGCGCGAGAGGGTGATCTGAGGGCCCTTGGGACCGCGACGGGCCTCGGTGACGTAGGCACGCAGGCGCCGACCGTGGGAGTAGTCCTCCCCCGGCACGCGCTCATGCGGAGGCAGCACGGCCTCGACCTCACCGAGGTCCACCAGCACCATCCGCGGGTCACGTCCCTGCTGAATGATGCCGGAGACGATGTCATCGGCGCGGTCGGCGTACTCGCCGAGCACCGCCTCGTCCTCGAGATCGCGGATGCGCTGGAAGATCACCTGGCGGGCCGTGGAGGCCGCGACGCGCCCGAAGTTCTCGGGAGTGTCGTCCCACTGCTCGACCACGTTCCCCTCGGCGTCCCGCTCCCGGGCGATGACTGCGACCTCACCGGTGCTCTCATCGATCTGCACCTCCGAGTCCCGCACCGGGTGGTCGGTGTGGAGATATGCCGCGTGGAGCGCGGAACGGATCGCGTCCAGCAGCACCGGCAGGCGGATCTCGCGCTCGCGCTCAAGGGCCCTCAGGGCACCCATGTCGATGTCCATCTCAGCTCTCCTTCATTTCGGCAGTGTGGTCCGTGGCAGCGGTGTCTGCGGCAGCGGTATCCGTGGCAGCGGTCTCGGCGTCGGCGATCAGCTGCGCGAGGTCTGCGGGCGGGTCGAACTCGATCTCCACCTTCGCGGTGGTGACCTCGGAGAGCGGGATGCGCAATCTCTCGACGGTGCCCTCGGGCAGCTTCAGGGGCCTTCCGCGGTCGTCGCGGCCGGGCTCCTGCCGCAGGAGCAGCAGGTCCCCCTCGAGCGCCAGCATCCGCGCACGGTAGGTCGTCCCGTCGGCAGTGGACAGGGACACGATGCGTCCGCGCGAACGGCGGAAGTGCCGTGGCGCGGAGAGGACGCGTTCCACGCCCGGGGTGGTGACCTCGAGCAGGACGGGGGCGCTGCCCAGCAGTGCATCGTCGGCATCCACCAGCTCGGACAGCTCGCGGGAGGCCTCGGCGACGGTCTCGAGGTCGACGCTGCCGAGCTGGTCCTCGGGGAGGTCCACGATCAGCCGCACCTGCGGCATCGCACCGCCCCCGCGGATCTCGACGTCCTCGAGCACGAGCCCGTGGGTGTCCAGCACCCGGGTGGCGGTCTTCCGCAGGATGGTCTGGTCGTCGAGTGCGCTCATGGCCCTCGCCTCCTCCTGCTATGGGTGTCTGTGGTGCCCGGGACGATGCCCGGAGCGTTGGCACCAGGATAGTGGCCGCGCATCGCCCGCGCCCACCTCAGCCGCTGCGATGCGAGAATCCTCCTGTGTCGCTCATCGCTCGTTCCCGCTCCGCCGCCCCCTCTCCCGCGCGCCGCACGGTGCTGCGGGCCGCGGTCGGTGCGCTGGCGATGCTGCCCCTGGCGAGCTGCGGCCGGGTCACGCTCGGCGGTCCCCAGGAGTACACCCCGCCCCCGCCGGGGATCGACGACCTCTACCGCATCGATCTGCTGACGCTCCTGGACCGGGTGATGGCTGGCACCGATCACGTCGTGCAGGCGTTCGAGACCGAGCCCGGGGAGCCGGCGCTGTCTGCGGCGCTCACCACGCTCAGCGCCGCCCTTCCCATCCAGCGCACCGCCCTGCTCACCGGCGCTCAGCTCGAGCGCGAGCGCGAGGCTCAGGAGGATCCTGCGCCGGGGCAGACAGCTCCTCCCCCGCCCGCGGACGCTCCCACCGACGTCGCCGGTCTGCTGGCCGCGCTGGAGGAGCTCCGGGACCTGGCCGCAGCCGCAGCCCGACAGGTCTCGGGCTCGCTGGCCCGCCCGGTGGTCGCGATCGCGGCGCACACGGTCTGGATCACCCTGCGGCTGCGCGCCGCCACGGGCACCGGAGAGGCGACCCCCGCCCCGACTGCGGAGGAACTCACGCCGAGCCGCGAGGTGCCCTCCACGGACCCGCCGTCCGTCGGTGCACAAGCCGACTACCACGCCGTGATCGAGCAGACCCAGCAGGAGGAGTGGTTCGCGGGCTACCTCCACGAGGTGCTGGCCGCACGGGTCGAGGACGAGGCCCGGCAGCAGCACCTCGACCAGGCCGAGCTCCATCGCACCCGCGCCGAGGAGCTGGGGCGCATCGCGGAGGAGGACGGCGCCCCGGTGGTGGCACGGCAGGCGGTCTACGCGATCCCCGGAGGGACGCTCGATGCAGAGCTCACCGGTGAGCTGCCGACACTGCTCTCGGAAGGCCTGCTGCTCAATTACATCGCGCTGGTCGGGGCGGCGCCCTTCGAGCGCCGGCCGCTGCCCATCGCGGCCGCCCTCACCGAGGCAGGGCGATTAGCCGCGCTGGTGGACCGGATGGAACCGCTGCCGAGCCTGACGGTCGAGGACCAGCCGGTCAGCGACTGAGCCCAGGCGCCGACCGACGTTCCCTCACGCTCCGCGCACCTCGGCGACCACGGCGCCGACGACCTCCTGCGGGGAGACCTCGCGGATCTCGCCGCTCGCGCGATCACGCACTTCGACCACTCCGTTGGCCAGGCTCCTGCCGACCACCACGGAGGTGGGCACGCCCAGCAGCTCGGCATCCTTGAACTTCACGCCCGGGGACACCTTGGGACGGTCGTCGTAGAGGACCTCGAGGCCGCGGGCCTCGAGCTCCGAGGCGATGCGCTCCGCCTCCTCGAAGATCTCCTGGCCCTTGCCGGTGGCGACGATGTGCACATCCGCCGGGGCGAGCTGCCGGGGCCAGACCAGGCCCTTCTCATCGTGGAACAGCTCGGCCACAGCAGCGACGGCGCGGGTGACCCCGATGCCGTAGGAGCCCATCGTCACCACGACGGTCTTGCCGTTCTCGTTGAGCACGGTCAGGTCCAGCGCCTCCGCGTACTTGCGGCCGAGCTGGAAGATGTGCCCCATCTCCATGCCACGGGTCAGTCGCAGCGGGCCGGAGCCGTCGGGTGCCGGGTCCCCGTCGCGCACCTCGGCGACCTCGATGGTGCCGTCGGCGGTGAAGTCACGGCCGAAGACGAGGTCGTAGACGTGCTTGTCCTTCTCGCCGGCGCCGGCGACCCACGAGGTGCCGGGCACCACGCGCGGGTCGACCAGGTAGCGGATCCCGGACTCGGACTCGAGGCCCAGGCCCTCAGGGCCGATGTAGCCCTTCTTCAGGACGGGGTGCTTCTCGAAATCGGCCTCGGTGAAGGGTGCGGCGAGCGCGGGTGCGACCGCGGTCTCGAGCCGCTTGGGGTCGACCTCGCGGTCACCGGGCAGGGCGATCACGAGCGGCTCGGTGGTCCCGTCGGGGAAAGTCAGCAGGTAGACGAGGTGCTTGAGCATCTCGTAGCGGGTCCACTCCCCCGACTCCGCAATCGGGCCCTTCCCGGGGAAGGCCTGGTTGGAGTACTCGGTGAGCGCGGCGATGGTGCTCGCTCCAGGGGTGTCCTCGATGTGCATCGCCGGCAGCGCGGCGATCGCGGCGTCGTCCAGGGCGGGTGGTGCCACGGTGGTGACCGCCTCGACGTTCGCGGCGTAGCCGCCCTCGGAGACGACGAAGGTGTCCTCACCGACGGGCGTGGGGTGGAGGAACTCCTCGGAGCGGGAGCCGCCCATGGCGCCGGCGTCGGCCTTGCAGATCACCGTCGGCAGGCCCAGCCGCTCGAAGGTGCGCTGGTAGGCACCGCGCTGCTTCTCGTAGGAAGCGTCCAGGCCCGCATCGTCGATGTCGAAGGAGTAGGCGTCCTTCATGATGAACTCGCGGGTGCGCAGCAGCCCGGCGCGGGGCCGGGCCTCGTCACGGAACTTCGTCTGGATCTGATAGAGCATCGTGGGCAGGTCCTTGTACGAGGAGTACAGGTCCTTCACCGTGAGGGTGAACATCTCCTCGTGCGTGGGTGCGAGGAGGTAGTCGTCCTGCTTGCGATCCTGGAGTCGGAACAGGGTGGGGCCGTATTCGTCCCACCGTCCGCTGCGCTCATAGGGCTCACGGGCCTGCAGTGCCGAGAACAGCACCTCCTGCCCGCCGATCGCGTCCTGCTCCTCGCGCACGATCTGCTCGACCTTGCGCAGCACCTTCAGTCCGAGCGGGAGCCAGGTGTACACCCCCGCCGCGCCACGACGGATGTAGCCCGCGCGCACCAGGAGCTTGTGGCTCGCGACCTCGGCGTCGGCCGGGTCCTCCCGCAGGGTGCGGACGAAGGACGAGGACAGACGGATCATGGGCAGGCCTTTCACACAGGGCGGTTCGGGGCGGGGCCACCAAGGGCTCACGCGCGCCCATCGTACTGGGCGGGACGGGCCGTCCGACGCCTCGTGCTGGTCACGGTGGTCCGTGCCGCCGGCTCCAGGGACGCTCGGTACCCTGACGGGATGCACCGGCGAGGACAGCGGGTCCCGGGCGCCCCCGGGACCCCGGGCACAGAGCCCAGGAATGCGGACGCGGAGACTCTTGCCCTCGGGCCCCGTTCCTCCCGTCGGCAGCTCCTGCGCGGGACAGGCGCAGCGGCCGCGCTCGGCGCGGTGGCCGCTGTCGGTGCTGTCGGCGCCGGGTCCCTCGCAGTGCTGCGTCAGGCACGCGCCGACGCCGATCCCCGCACGGTGATCCCGCTGTGGTCCGAGACCGTCGCCTATGACAGCGATGCCCGGCGGATGCTGGTGGGAGGGCGCGGCCTGAGGCTCGACATGGCCCCGGGCACACGGCTCGCCGCGAACCTGCCAGGTTCCTCCCCGATACGGGAACGGGCGATGGCGTTCGAGGTCGGCACCGCCGGCTGGCGTGCCGGTCTCGCAGAGCGCCTCGGCGCGCAGCCGCTCCTGCTCGACCTTGCCACGACGTCGCTGCAGGATCTCTGGATCCTCAGCGATGCCCTGCCGGCGCCGGTCGCGGGATGGAGCCGGTCGTGGCGCTTCATCTGGCCACGGGATGCTGCCTTCTGCGCGGTGGCGCTGGCACGGATCGGCCAGCTCGACCGGGCGGAGGATGTACTGGCTCACCTGCAGTCCCTGCAGGCGACCGATGGCTGGTTCGAGGCCCGGTACGAGCCGGGCACCGGGCGGGCACCGGATGGCCGACGGCGGCAGTTCGATGGCACCGGGCTGCTGCTGTGGGCGACCGCCGAGGTCGCCGACGCCGCAGACGCCGCTGACGCCACTGATGCCGCTGACGAGTCCCGTCGCGATGCGTTGCTCGAGCGGCTGTCCCCGATGATCGTCCGGTCCCTCAGTGCGCTGCGCTCGGCCACTCGCGAGGGCACCGGGCTGCCACCGGTCTCCCCCGACTACTGGGAGCGGCGCGAGCGGTCGGTGACGCTCGGCATCATGACGGCGACCTTGACCGGCCTGCAGGCGGGGGCCCGCCTCACCGACGAACCGGGAGCTCACCGCGCCGCCGAGACCTTCACCCTCCTGCTGGAGGAGACCTTCGGCCGCAGTGGCTATCAGCGCTATCGCCTGGGCGGCGGCGCTGATTCGGCGCTGGCCTTCCTCGATGCGACCGGCGTCCACGACGTCGCATCCCGGGTGCACCTGCTGGGGTTGCGGAGCGAGCTCTCCCGCCCCGGTGGTGGAATCGCGCCGGGGGCGTCGTGGCGCGAGGACGGCGTGAGCTGGACGCCCTCGACGAGCCTGCTGGCCCTCGCCCTCGCCCGCGCCGGGGAGCCCGACACGGCGATCGAGATCCTCCGCTGGCTCGCTGAGCATCGCACCGCAGCCGGGTCGCTGCCGGAGAAGGTGCTCTTCGACGGACGCCCCGCGGAGGTGGCGCCACTGGCCTGGACTGCGGCGAACGTGCTGCTCACGCTGGATGCGCTCGCTCTGCGCTGAGGCCTGGACAACAGGTCTTGGACGGCGGGGGCCGGCCGAGGGCATGTGATCGACGGACACCGGCCCCCGCGTGCCGGCTAGCCGATCTCAGCTGGAGGTGTCCCCTCTCTCGGGCCGCTCTGCCATCGAGCCCAGGCTGTGAGAGCTCAGGCTGTCGAGAATCTGCCCCGCTGCGTCTGCGGGAGCTGCGGTGGAGAGCTCCAGGCACAGCGCGTCCGCAGGCGGGGGCAGCATCGGCAGCTCGAGCAGCCCGCTGAGAATCTGCCAGTCGGTGAGTTTGTGCCGCTCGGCGCGTCCCGGGGCATCGACACGTGACTGAAGCACCTCGGGGGACGCGGCCATCCAGACCGGGACGAACCTCGCCCCACGTCGCTCAGCAAGGCTCCGCAACCGCTCCACATGCGCCGCGCCCTCCTCATTGTCGAGCAGCCAGACGGTGAACACGTGGCTGAGCTGGGCGGGAGCCGCCTCGGTGGCATCGAGGACGACCTCCCATACCCGCTCGCGCAAGGCGTCGGTCTGGGCGAGCTCCACCCCAGCCTCGCGGTGCATCCCCATCGGGACGAAGACCGCGTTGTTCACCAGGTGGTTGTCCACGACAATCGCCCCGCTGCGGCGCTCGAGCTCACGGGCGAGGGTCAGCTTGCCGACGGCCGGTGGGCCGACAAGCAGGAACAGCCGTGGCGCCGGGGCCTCCGGACCGTCGTCATTGCCGCTCGCAGGTGCAGATGCAGGTGCAGGTGCAGGTGCAGGTGCAGGTGCAGGTGCAGGTGCAGGTGCAGGTGCAGAGTCTGCGCTGGGGCCGGGTGCGGTGCTCATCGAAAAATCGTACGCCGCGATACCCCGCATCTGTCACCAGCGCACGACGGCCCGGGCGCGCGCAAGCGGAGCGCGGGCGCGGGCGGCAGCGCAGGCGGTCAGGCGGTCAGGCGGTCAGGCGGTCAGGCGGTCAGAACAGGATGGTGGTGAGCTCGCCGACCTGGTGGAAGCCGGAGGCGGCGTAGGCACGCCGGGCGGGCTCGTTGAAGTCGTTGACATAGAGCGAGACCTGCGGGGCGTGGTCACGGCGCACCTGGCGCACCAGCTCCGCCATCCCAGCCCGTCCGAGGCCTCTGCCCCGCTGGTCACGCCGCACCCACACCCCGTGGATCTGGGCGGTCGGGCCGAACAGCGAGCCGACGTCCGCTTTGAACAGCACCTCGCCGTCCTCGATGACGACATAGGTGCGGCGATTGCGGATCAGCTCCCCGATCCGGGCCCGGTAGGAGCGGCCGCCGTCACCGGCGAGCGGATCCACCCCCACTTCCTCGCGGAACATCGCGACCGCGGCGGGGAACACGATCTGCTCCTCGCCGGGGACTGCGGGACGCAGGCCGACCGGCGCGAGCTGCGGTGCGTCGACCGGATCGCCGGCGAGCAGCAGCGGCTGGCTCCAGCGGTATTCGCGGACGTCGGCCCCCCAGGTCGGAGCGAGCGGCTCCCAGAGACGCTGGACCGCCGCCCGGTCTCCGACCACGGAGCTCGCCCGTCTCGCCCGCGCGGCCATATGCCGTCCGAAGTCGTCCAAGGCGCGGTCGGTCGCGGACAACGGCGAGAGATTCACGCCGTGCCACAGCAGTCCTTCGGGCTGCTGTTCCTCCCCGGCCAGGGAGAACTCCTGGGACAGTGCAGCGGAACGTGCGGATTCCTGCAGCCGCGCACCCGCGAGCGCGTTGATGACGGGCTCGGTGAGCGCGAGCGCGAGCGCGGCGTCGAAGCTGCCGGAACGGACCGCGCGGACCCGTCCGCCGCGCCAGAACACGGGTCAGCCCACGGAGATGGACGGGGCGCCGGTGGAGGATTCGTCCTCTTCCATCTCGGCGGCGATCCGGTTGGCCTCGGCGAGCAGGGTCGGCACGATGTCCGCCTCGGGGACGGTCTTGATGACCTTGCCCTTGACGAAGATCTGGCCCTTGCCGTTGCCGGAGGCGACACCGAGATCGGCCTCACGGGCCTCCCCCGGACCGTTCACGACGCAGCCCATCACCGCGACGCGCAGCGGGACCTCGAGGTGCTTGAGCCCCTCGGTGACCTCGTCCGCGAGCTTGTAGACGTCCACCTGGGCGCGGCCACAGGAGGGGCAGGAGACGATATCCAGCTTGCGCGCCTTGAGGTTCAGCGACTGCAGGATCTGGATGCCGACCTTGACCTCCTCGACCGGAGGTGCGGAGAGCGAGACGCGGATGGTGTCGCCGATGCCCTCGCCCAGCAGGATGCCGAAGGCGACGGAGGACTTGATGGTGCCCTGGAAGGCGGGCCCCGCCTCGGTGACGCCGAGGTGCAGCGGCCAGTCACCCTCTTCGGAGAGCTGACGGTAGGCGTCGACCATGATCACGGGGTCGTTGTGCTTCACGGAGATCCCGAAGTCGTGGAAGTCGTGCTCCTCGAACAGGGAGGCCTCCCACTTCGCGGAGGCCACCAGCGCCTCGGGCGTGACCCGGTCGCCCTTCATCATGCGCTGGTCGATGCTGCCGGCGTTCACGCCGATGCGCAACGCGGTGCCGTGATCGTTCGCCGCCTTCGCGATGTCCTTGATCTGGTCGTCGAACCGGCGGATGTTGCCCGGGTTCACGCGCACCCCGGCGCAGCCGGCCTCGATCGCGGCGAAGACGTACTTGGGCTGGAAGTGGATATCGGCGATCACTGGGATCGGGGACTTCGCAGCGATCGCGACCAGCGCGTCGGCGTCCTCCTGGCGGGGACATGCCACACGCACGATGTCGCAGCCCGCCGCGGTGAGCTCGGCGATCTGCTGGAGGGTCGCGTTGATGTCATGGGTCGGGGTGGTGGTCATCGACTGCACCGTGATCGGTGCGTCGCCACCCACATAGAGGCTGCCGAGCTTGACCTTGCGGGTCTTCCGCCGGGGGGCGAGCACCGGCGGCGGCTGCTTGACGGACGGGATACCGAGGCTCACAGAAGTCACCCCTCCATTATGGACTCGTCAGCACGGCCGCGCGAGGCGAGGTGCGACACCTCCACCGCTCCTGCACTCCCGCCGTGGCACGGCGCACACCCCGCCCCCGGCTCCGCAGTGCCCCTTTACGGGAACAGCGTGATGGGCTTGACGATGTCCGCATACAGCAGCAGCACCGTCATCAGGATGAAGACGATCGCCACCGCGTTGGTCAGCGGGAGCATGCGGGACATGTCCACCGGCCCCGGATCGGGGAGCCCCCGCAGCCGGGCCAGCAGCCGCCGCGCCCCCTCGATCAGCGCCCCGGCCACGTGACCGCCGTCGAGCGGCAGCAGCGGGATCAGGTTGAACACGAACAGAGCCATGTTCAGCGAGGCGAGCATCGAGATCATGGTGCCGGTCTTCTCGCGCAGCTCGAAGCCGGGCTGATCGGCGGAGGCGACCTCGCCGGCAAGACGGGAGACGCCCACCACACCGAGGGGGCCGTTGGGGTCGCGCTCGGCGCTGCCGAAGGCCGCCTGGCCCACCTCCCACAGTCGCACCGGCAGGGTGATGACCAGCTTCCCGGTCTGGGTGAAGGCGGACCAGGCCATCTCGGGCACCGCTGCCGGGGACTGCGGCACCAGGTCCGGGGTGCCGGAGACACCGAGGAATCCGACCTGCTCGGTGACCAGGCCGCCGTCGGCATCCAGGACCACGGCGCCGTCCTCGTCCAGCACCGGGCGGGCGTCCACGATCATCGTCGCCTCGAGGTGCAGGGCTTCGCCGTCGCGCTCGACGACGACGTCGACGGTGCGGTCCTGCGCGCCCCTCACTGCGGTGGTGACATCGGACCAACGCGTGATCTCGTGCCCGTCGATCACCTGCAGGGTGTCGCCGGGACGGATCCCGGCCGCCAGCGCGGGGGCCGGCTCCCGGCCCTCGCAGGAGACGTCGGCCGGAGCGTCGGCGGGGACCACGCATTCGGAGACGGACTGGACCGTCGGGGTCACCGCCGGCAGTCCGATCCCACTGACCAGCACGACCATCAGCGCGACGGAGATCAGCAGGTTCATCGTGGGACCGCCGAGCATCACCACCAGCTTCTTCGGCACCGAGAGGGCGACGAAGGTGCGATGGGCGTCCTCCGGGCCGTACTGCGAGGACTCGTACTGCTTCGCCTCCTCGGACAGCTCGGTGATCTGCTGGAGCAGTCCGGTGGAGTCCTCGCGGATGGTGCCCTCGGGCTCCCCCTTGTGCGGCGGGTACATCCCGATCATGCGGATGTAGCCGCCCAGCGGGATCGCCTTGAGACCGTATTCGGTCTCCCCGCGGGTGCGGGAGAACACGGTGGGCCCGAACCCGATCATGTACTGGGTGACTCGGACGCCGAACAGCTTGGCGGGAACCAGGTGCCCGACCTCGTGCAGGGCGATGGAGAGGGCGAGCCCGGCGGCGATCACCAGGATGCCGAGCAGGAACAGCAGCACGCTCAGCGCTCCTGCGAGGAGATCAGCGTCTGGGCGGTCCCACGTGCCCAGGACTCGACGGCCAGCAGTCCTGCGACCCCGTCGGCGTGCGCGGCACGCGGACGCTCCGGGCGCTCGAGCACCTCGCGGATCAGCGCGGTGATGCCGAGGAAATCGAGGTGCCCCTCGAAGAAGGCGTCCACCGCCTCTTCGTTGACGGCGTTGTAGACGGCCATCGCGCCACCGCCCTCCCGGTGCGCAGCGCGGGCCAGAGCGATCGCGTCGAAGGTGTCCTCGTCGACCGGTTCGAAGGTCCAGGACTGGGCTGCGGAGAAGTCCAGCGCCGTGGCGAGGCCGGGGAGCTTCTCCGGGTGCGCGAGCGCCCAGCCGATGGCGTGGCGCATGTCCGGCGGGCTGGCCTGAGCGATCGTCGCTCCGTCGATGAGCGTGACCATCGAGTGCACGATCGACTGCGGGTGGACGACCACCTGCACCCGATCCTCCGGCAGGTCGAACTGGAAGCAGGCCTCGATCACCTCGAGCGCCTTGTTGACCAGGGTGGCGGAGTTGGTCGTGATCACGCGGCCCATCGACCAGGTGGGGTGGTTCAGTGCCTGCTCCGGGGTGACGCCGGCGAGCTGCTCGCGAGTCCACCCGCGGAACGGGCCTCCGGAGGCGGTGACCACCAGATGGTCGATCTGGTCATGGCGCACCCCGGCCAGGGCCTGCGCGATCGCGGTGTGTTCGGAATCGACGGGAAGGATCTGTCCGGGCGCCACGGCCTCGGTCACCAGGTGACCGCCCACGACGAGCGATTCCTTGTTGGCCAGAGCGAGCCGGGCACCGGAGGCGAGCACGGCGAGGGTGGGCAGCAGACCGACGGAGCCGGTGATGGCGTTGAGCACCACGTCCCCGTCACCGAGGGATCCCGCGAGGTCGATGACGGCGTCCTGCCCGGCTGCGATCCGCGGCGCGGGGAGGCCAGCGTCGCGGCAGGCGCGTTGCACAGCACTGTCGACCTGAGCGGCGTGGGCAGGGTCGGAGACCACCAGATGCTCTGGCCGGTGGGCGAGGACCTGCTCGGCCACCAGCTCTGGACGGGTGCCACCGACGGCGAGGCCGTGGACATGTGCGATGTCCGGGAAGCGGTGCAGCACGTCGAGCGCCTGGGTGCCGATGGATCCGGTGGACCCCAGCAGGACCAGCCTCCGCACGGGGGTGCTGGTCACGGAACGGAAGCCATCACGTCCGCGACATGGTCGAGGTAGACGTCCACCACGGCCTCGCGATAGCCGTCGGGACCCCGACGACGACCGAAGGCGGCGCGCCGCACGTCATCGACGCTCATCGGATGGCCGTCGGTGAAATAGGCGACGAGCTGGTCGCACAGGGCGTCGACATCTGCCTTGTCATAGGCGGCCTCCCCCTGTGCGGCCGGAGCGAAGCGATCCCCTGCAGGGCGTTCGAGGCGCTCCTTGAGCACCTCGGCCCGCTCGGTGAGCTGTGCGACCCAGGAGTCCTCGCCATGCTGGGTGATCGCGTCATCGCGGGCCTGCAGCGCGAAGGCATCCGAGAGCCGGTCCAGGGCCTCGTCCACCACGCGCATGTCGTAGCCGCCCCGCTCGGTGCCGAAGCTGGCCGCGGTGATGTCGCCCCCGCTGAACGAGGGGTCACGACCCTCATAGGCGGTGCGCGCGCGGGAGAGGAACTCGTCGACCTCGCGCATGTCGTATCCGACGCTGAAGCGCGAGACACGCTCGAACGATGTGCTCACCAGGTAGGTCCTTCCTCGGTGCTGACGGGGTCCCACTGTAACGGCGTGGGAGGGATGGGTCGGGGAGGCGTGCGGGGCAGTTGCCGCTGCGCCGCGCTCAGCGGCCGCGCAGGAGGCGGGAGAGGAAGCCCCTCTTCTCGGCGGGATGCGGGACGGGGTGTCCCGCTCCCCGCGCGGGCCCGGACTGAGCGGGAGCAGACTGTGCCGGAACAGACTGCGCGAGCCCGGACTGTGCAGGGTCCCTTAGTGCGGGGTTCCCCGCGGGCATGGCGTCCTGTGCAGGCGCGGCCTGCGCTGCGGCGCCGTCGGCAGCGAGCGCAACGAAGCGCGGTGCGAGCACATCGTCGAGGAAGGCGTCGACCTCGGCCATCTCGTAGGCCTCACAGAACCGGGTCGGGGTGAAGCGCATGTCCAGCACGCTCTCTGCGTTGACCGAGCCGTCGCCGGTCTTGAGCGCCTGCTCGCAGCGATCGAGGAAGTCATCGACCTCGGCCATGTCGTAGCCATCACGGAATCGGGTCGGGGTGAAGCGGACGTCCATCAGCTGTGCTCCTGGGAATCAGTCGGTGGCGGCCGCGATGGCCTCGACGCGGGCGACCCGCGCCTCACGATCCTCGCGGCGGGTGTCGGACTCGATCACTTCGGCCGCCAGCTGGCCGCAGGCACCATCGATGTCGGAACCGCGGGTGTCTCGGATGGTGGCGGAGATGCCGTTGTCCCGCAGGATCTCCACGAAGCGCTTCTCCACCAGCGGGTCCGACGCTGTCCACTTCGAGCCCTTGACCGGGTTCAACGGGATCGGGTTGACGTGCACCCAGTGGGCGCCGCCCTTGGCGATCAGCCGATCGGCGAGCAGCTGCGCCCGGTGCGCCTGGTCGTTGATGTCGCGAATCAGGGCGTACTCGATGCTGACCCGGCGTCCGGTGGTCTCGAAGTACTCCCAGGCGGCGTCGAGGATCTCGTCGATATCGAAACGGGTGTTGATCGGCACCAGCTCATTGCGCAGCGCATCGTCCGGCGCGTGGAGGGACACCGCGAGCGTGACCGGGAGCTTCTCCGCGGTGAGCTTGCGGACCGCGGGAGCCAGACCCACCGTGGAGACGGTGATGTGGCGAGCTCCCATGCCGAAGCCCTCCGGGGCGGGAGAGTTCAGACGCCGGCAGACGGTCGCCACGGGGCGGTAGTTCGCCAGCGGCTCCCCCATCCCCATGAACACGATGTTGTTCACGCGGCCGGTCCCGCCGGGCAGCTCGCCGCGGGCCAGCATCCGGTTGGCGATGCGCACCTGCTCGAGGATCTCGGCGGTCGAGAGGTTGCGCGTCAGGCCCATCTGGCCGGTGGCGCAGAAGGGGCAGTTCATGCCGCAGCCTGCCTCCGAGGAGATGCACAGCGTGTTCCGATCGCTGTAGCGCATCAGCACCGATTCGACCATGGGCCCGTCGAACAGCTGCCAGAGGAACTTCTGGGTCGCGCCGTGGTCGGCGGACTGCCGGGAGACCTGCGTCAGCAGCGGGGGGAAGAAGTGGTCGACAAGCTCCTGGCGCCCCTCCTTGGGCAGATCCGTGAGGTCCTCCGGATCGGTGGTGAAGTGCTCGAAGTAGTGCACGGAGAGCTGCTTGGCCCGGAAGCCGGGCAGGCCCATCGCCTTGACTGCCTCGACGCGCTCGGCGAGCGTGAGGTCGGCGAGGTGCACCGGCGGCTTGCCCCGGCGGGCGGGCTTCATCTGCAGCTGGCCAGGAGCCAGAGCGATCTTCTGCCCGGGGATCGCCTCACGGGAGAGGTCGGGATTGCGGGACAGCGCAACCGGCTCCGGGGCGGGCTTCCCTCCAGCACCGTTCTCGGTGGTTTTCTCCGGCGAATTCTCGGTGTTCTTCATGGCAGCAGTACCTCCAGCATGACGTAGGTGGTGGGGGCGGCGAGCAGGATCGAGTCGACCCGGTCCAGCACTCCCCCGTGGCCGGGCAGCAGATGGCCCATGTCCTTGATGCCCAGGTCGCGCTTCAGAAGCGACTGGGCAAGATCTCCGCAGGTGGAGACGACCACCAGCACGGCGCCGATGATGAGTCCGACCTCCACGGGGAGATCCAGGGCGAGGGTCCCGACGGCGGTGACCGCGGCGGTGCCCAGCAGAAGGGATCCGACGAATCCCTCCCAGCTCTTCTTCGGGCTGATCCTCGGTGCCATCGGATGCTTTCCGAACAGCACCCCGGCGATATAGCCGCCCACGTCGTTGCCGACCGGTCCGAGCACTGCGAGGAGCACCAGCATCGGACCCTGCTCACGGGCGAAGAGCAGCAGCAGGAAGCAGCCCAGGAAGGGAACCCAGGCCAGGGCGAAGACGCCGCCGGCCACGTCGCGCAATGCACTCAGGCCCATCGACTCGCTGACCCGCCACAGGATCAGCACGCAGACCGCGGCAGCGGTCGCCACCAGCAGCCCCTCGGCACCGAACACCACGGTGGAGACCACCATCCCGATCACGCCCACCAGGAGCGGGGTCGGTGGGAGCCGCAGCCCGCCCTCGGCGAGGGCACGGGTGAGCTCGAGAACGGCGAGGACCATCGCCACTGCGGCGACCACCGGGAAAGCCTGGGGCAGCACGAACACCGCCACGATCAGGATCGCTCCCAGACCCACCCCGACCGCGATCGCTGCGGGGAGGTTGCGTCCCGGCCCGCGCCGTTTCGCGTGCTCCTCGGAAGGTACGGCGATGACCGCCTCGTCCGGGGACGAGGCGGTCATCGCCGGGGCTGGCGCAGGTTCAGTGCTCACGGGCTGCATTCACCAGTTCTGAGATCGCGAGACGCGACTCAGACGGTCTCGAGCTCGGTCTCCTTGAGGCTGAGCGCCTCATCGATCAGTTCGATGTACTTCTTGGTGAGCGACTCGAGCTCCTTCTCAGCGCGGCTGCCCTCGTCCTCGCCGATCTCCTTGTCCTTGACCAGCTTCTCGATCGCCTTCTTGGCGTTCCCGCGGGATCCGCGCACCGAGACCTTGCCGTCCTCGGCCTTGTTCCGGGCGAGCTTGACGTAGTCCTTGCGACGCTCCTCGGTGAGGGCCGGCAGGACCACGCGCAGGTTGTCGCCGTTGTTGGTGGGGTTCACGCCGAGGTCCGACTCGCGCAGCGCCGACTCGATGGCGGTCGTGGCGGTCTTGTCGAACGGGGTGACGATGACGGTGCGGGCTTCCGGGAACTGGAGCGAGGCCAGCTGGTTCAACGGGGTCGGCGCGCCGTAGTAATCGGCGGTGATCCCCTGGAACATCGCGGCGTTCGCCCGACCGGTGCGGATCGCGGTGAACTCGTCCTTGGTGACCTCCACGGACTTCTTCATCTTGGCCTCGGCGTCCTTCAGGATGCTCGGGGTGTCGTCGCTCACGGGGTGCTCCTCAGTTCTGAGTGGGTTTGCCTTGTCCATTGTCCCGCACCGTCAAGGGCCTGGGCGAGGCCCGCGGGGTGCGGAGCTCCCGGCGTGTCGGTGCCTCGAAGCACCGGGTCGCGCCGGGCCGATGTCACTTGGTGACGACCGTGCCGATCCGGTCGCCGCGCATTGCACGGGTGATGTTCCCGGGCGTGTCCAGTCCGAAGACCATCATCTGCTGACCGTTGTCCATGCACAGGCTGAACGCGGTGGAGTCCACGACCTTCAACCCGCGCTGGAGAGCATCGTTGTAGGTGACGTGATCGAGCTTCTTCGCGTCGGGGTTCGTGCGGGGGTCGGAGTCGTACACCCCGTCGACGCCGTTCTTCGCCATCAGCACCTCTTCGCAGCCGATCTCCAGCGCCCGCTGGACGGCGACCGTGTCGGTGGAGAAGTACGGCATCCCGGCACCAGCGCCGAAGATGACGACGCGGCCCTTCTGGAGGTGGCGGACTGCGCGCAGCGGGATGTACGGCTCGGCGACCTGGCCCATCTCGATCGCGGTCTGCACCCGGGTGGAGACTCCTCGCTGCTCCAGGAAGTCCTGCAGGGCGAGGCAGTTCATCACGGTGCCGAGCATGCCCATGTAGTCGGCACGACGCCGGTCCATGCCGCGCTGGGAGAGCTCCGCACCGCGGAAGAAGTTGCCGCCTCCGACGACGATGGCGCACTCGATGCCCTGGGCGACGCCCTCGGCGATCTCGCCCGCGACTCGGGCGACGACGTCGGGATCGACGCCGACGGCTCCTCCGCCGAATGCTTCTCCGGAGAGCTTCAGGAGGACGCGACGCCCATCCTCTCTCTTCGGGAGAACGGGTATCGGTGACGTGAACGTCTGGGTCATGTCGGTCCTTCCGCGCTGGGTCCTCGGTGATGATACCGGCGCGGGGCCCCCCCCCACGGGGGGGGGGGCGGGGGGGGGGGGCCCCCACACCCAGGCCCCCCCGGGCGGTACCAACACGGAAACGGCCCCGCGGGGGGGTGGGGACCCCA